>JAJDCT010000188.1 GCA_029260695.1 Phycisphaeraceae bacterium | reverse complement strand
GGCAGGGCGATGAGATACACCACGAACAGCCGGGATACGCCCGGTATCACGACCACCGCCAACCCGGCCGCGACCGAAACCACCAGCATGAACAACAACACCCAGACCCGCCCGGCGTCACGGAGGAAATCGTTGTTCAGGGCGTTATCTAAAAATGTCGCGTGGATCTCAACACCCGGAGACAGGGCTTTCACAGGTATGGGGACGGTGTCGTATAGGCCTGATGCGCTAAAGCCGAAGAATACATAGCAATCCTTGAATTCGGCCGGTTCGATCTTCGGCTGATCGCCCTTGACGGCGAGGAGTTGCGATTGGATGACCGCGCGGGCGCTATAGGTTTTATAGAGGTGGCCGTTGTTAGATTCGTCGGGCTTGTGATACCGCAGCAGAGCATGGCCATCCGAGCCCAACGGGATCGTCACATCACCCATATGTAATTCATCGTCTTCGATCCGTGATTCGGCTTGTGTCTGATTCGTGCCGACGAGATATGCTGCGAGGCCCAACGCCGGGATATCCTCACCGTCGAAGTGCAGTACCGGACGGATGCGACGGGTGGGTGACTTGTGGTCCTTGGCATCGGTTTCCATGGCGATGTGGCCCAGCATCGCGGCGCTTTGCGCAAGTGCCGGGTATGGGAATCGTGCATGTTGCGCAGCCAATCCATCAATGCCGTGCGATTCGACGTACTTGTCGAACGCCTCGACCTTCATGCCCGGGCGAACGATCTGCCCCGGCCAGGCCGAGATACTGCTGTTGCCTACTCCCGGGACGATGGCGGCGATGAAGTCGGGATCGCCGGCGATAATGTCCGCCAGTATCCGATCATCCGCAGGCCCGTAACGCCCCGGTTCGGTGAACTGAACATCAAATGCGATCGCCTTGGCCCCGCTCCTCCGGCAGAACTCGATGATCGGTGCGTAGACAGACCTCGGCCAGGGCCAATCTATTTTCACCGCGGTGGCCCACTCCAGGCTCTGCTCATCCAGAAGGACCACCCGGATCGGCAGTGTCTTATCAACGGGTTGTGCGTAGAACCGTTGGCGCGCGTCCCAAGTGAGATCCTCGGGCACATCCAGCAGGCCCACGAGGCCGAAAGCCCATGCGGCCAGCGCTGCGGCAATACCCATCACGAGGCCGGCGGTAAGCTTGCGGGTCGTGTTCATAGGCGGGGTCTGTGCTTGCGTCGTCGCCGCTATTCGGCGCGGGCCCGGATCAGTGCCGCATCGAATCTCGCCAGACGCACCTGAGGTACCGGTTCGGCATCGGGCTCGCCCCTCAGCGCCTTGTCGATCGTCTTGACCCGGTCCTTGGGCTTGGGGTGCGTCTTGGAGAAGTCTTTCTTGCCTTTAACAAAGCGTTCCTGCATGTTCTGCATCAAGACGGCGCTCTCGTGGGGCTCGTACCCCATACGCATCAAGATCGCCAGGGCGTCGATGTCAGCCTGCTTCTCCAGTTTCTTGCCGTAGCCCTTCGTCAAGGCTTGCTTGACAAAGTCCCCGGCCATATCACCGAGCAGATCCACGCCGACTGCAACCCCCGCACCGCCCGTCCCGGCCGCAGCCAGCAATGCGACGTTAGCCCCGAACTTTTTCCACCGAGCCGCCTTGATTATCTCGAAGCCGTGTCTGTTCTGCACATGCGCCACTTCGTGCGCCAGAACCGCAGCGAGTTGATCTTCACTCTTGCATGCACGGAGCATCCCGCGTGTGATGAAGATGATCCCGCCCGGCGCAGCCAGGGCGTTGATCTCATCGCTATCCAGGAGGATGAACCGGTATCCGCCGAAGGTCTGAGGCAGGTCGCTGTGCGCCGCGACCGTTTGCCCGATCAGGGCGACGTACCGGTTCGCCGCAGAGTCGTTGTACACGGTGTATTGATTTAGAATGTTCGCGGAGATCGCTCGGCCGAGGTAGTGTTCCTGTTCATAAGTGACTTCGCCCTTGATCTCCGTAAGGCTCTTTACCGTCTTAAACGCTTGAAATGGGTCGATGCTGATCCCGTCGTTATTGCGTCCCCCGCCTACCCCGATGCCGATCTGCGAATGTCCCGGTTCGGTGAATGACGTGAACACCAACACGCTCAAAAGCAGTGTTACTAACAGGTGACGGGTTGGGGGACGGTGCGGATTCAATAGACACCTCCCGGCCTGGCCTTGAGTTCGCCTTCACGCAGGAATCGGATCATCTCTTCGCGTGAGGCACGCCGGGCGGGATCGGAAACAAGCTGATCCAGCAGTTTGTAGGCGGCTTCCAGCTCATCGTGCTCCTCACGGAAATGGTCTTCGACTTCCTGGGTGAAAACACCTCGGCCGCCTAGCGCCAAGTCTTCTCTATTCGCGTCGACGTTCTCGTCGGTCTCACCCGCTTCGAGGTTGATCGCCTTCTTCGTGAGCGCTGAGGCGTGTATCCAGCCGGTGACGGCCTGTGCCTCAGTCTCGACGCGACGCCAGTCTTCCTGTTCTTCCAGCACACCTACACCGTCGCCGTAATTTAACGTCGCCGCCAACTCCCCGAGGAAACTGGGCGACAGCCTGACCGCGGCCTCATTGATCTGGACGTTCATGGCTGGCGCGGCGTCCTTGGCCTTGTCTTCATCGGCCTGCTTCTTGGCCGATACCGACACCACGGCACCCATCGCGATCAGCACGACCCATAACAGGTGGATTCGTTGCATGGGAGGGTTCGCCCTTTCCGACGGCCCGGGGGTTTGGGATATCCAAGGGACCGCAGGCGCCGAGGATTCGTGAGAATCTCTACGGATCATGTGCCGGCCCCGTATCGCCGTCGACTTATGGTAAACGCGATGGCGTTGCATGGAAAGACTTTCGATTCTGTTGAAACTGAAAGCGTGCTTCAAAAGAGGCGTGACGTCTGTTAAGACGCCACACCCCGCGGATACACACCCCTCGGGCCCGCACCCGGTCCCCAGAAACCCCCCGGAACCCCGCCCCCCTCGGGTCGGGGTAATGGGAGGGACATCGTTGGGTCAGTCGACCTCCTTAAAGCCCTTGCCGGGCATGCGGTGGAACTTCTTGCCATCGGGGCGGGTTAGAGTTGCTTCACCGGAGGATTTGAAGTCGATTGTCGTGCCATCGGGGAAGACCGCTTTGCCGTCGCCGTAGCGGGTGGTGGTTTTGCGGTAGCCGCTGGGATGCGTCTCGGTGGTGCTACCGTTGGACCGCTTGACGACGCGCTTGCCGTTCTTGTGGGTGGTGACGGTGTCGCCGTTCTTCATCTTGATCTCGCGTCGGCCGTCGGGGTACTCGGTGATCTGATCGCCGTTGGGCAGCTTCGTGACCTTGGGCTGGGGCTTGGGTTTAGGCGTGGGCTTAAGAACGGGTTTGGGTGTGGGTTTAGGCTTGGGTTTAGGCTTGGTAGTCGTTGAGCCCGTGCTGTTCCCGTCTTGCGTGGTGGTGGAGGGCTGCTGGTTGCGCTCACGGATCACGCCTGCATTCTTTAGGCCTTCGATGACACGCTCGCGCAGGATGCGCTCCTCTTCTTTTCTACGCTGTCTCGGCGTGTCCTTGATCGGGATGGTCGTGTTGCCGTACATGGGCGTGATCCCGCGGAGATTAATGGGCCCGTTGATGTTGTTCCGGCCCCATTGTCCACCCGAGTTTCCTTGCCCGTCACGGAGTACCTCGATGCGCGGAACGTGGGACAGGCCACGGAAATCAGGCCCCAGGTCTTGGATATCCTGGTTCTGCGTGGTGAGGAAACGGGACTCGATCTGCACCTGACGTTCGTGATTCCTGCA
>JAJDCT010000187.1 GCA_029260695.1 Phycisphaeraceae bacterium | reverse complement strand
TGCAGGAGGTGCGTGCGTTGCCGGAGCAGTTGCCGATGCCTTGGGCTTCGCCGGAGGGTTGGGATGTGCGTTGGCACCCGGCGCAGAAGAAGGGGTATGCGGGTGTGTCGGTGTGGTCGCGTAAGCCGATGAAGGTGTTGGGTACGGGGCTTGATGAACATGATGAAGACCCGGAGGGTCGTGTGCTGCGTGTGCAGGTGGATGGTGTGCGGGTCGTGAGTATCTACCTGCCGTCGGGCTCCAGCGGGGACCATCGGCAGGCGGAGAAGGAGAAGTGGATGGCGAGGTTCCTGCCTTGGGCGCGGAAGGCTGCGAGGTCGCGTGTGCCGACGGTTTTGGGTGGTGATTTTAATATTGCGCACGCGGAGCGAGATATTTTCTACGCGAAGAGCAACGAGAAGTCGTCGGGGTTTTTGCCTCACGAGCGGGCGTGGTTTGGGGACCTGCTGGGTGCGGGTTGGCGTGATGTGGTGCGTGATGAATTTGGCGAGGTGCAGGGGCCCTATTCCTGGTGGAGCAACCGGGGGCAGGCCCGGGCGTTGGACCGTGGTTGGCGGATCGACTACCTGCTTGCCAACCGAGCGGCGGCGAAGCGGTTTGAGTCGGCTGGTATCGACCGTGAGGCGGGGCTGGCGGTGTCGGACCATGCGCCGGTGTCGATTGATTTGGCAGACTGACCGAGCGATTGCGGGGGGCGTATCGTTGACGTATTCTGGGACGACAATGAACCGCCAATGCGCGGAGGGATCGAAGAGGACGGAACGAATTAGCCGCAAATGAATCCGATTGAACACGAATCAGACAGATTGAACGGGTTCATCGTATTCGCGTTCATTTGCGGCACAATGACTTTGTGCTCTTCTCGCCTTCGCTGTCAGGAGAAACTTGATGAGTCAGACGCTCGAACAGCTAAATGAAGTCTTTCAGGACGTCTTCGAGGACGACGACCTGAGCGTTGAGGCGCAGACCAGTGCCAAGGACATCGACGATTGGGACTCGCTGATGCACGTCAACCTGGTGCTGGCGGTGGAGTCGCGTTTCGATGTGCGTTTTACCAGCACGGAGGTCGCGGGTCTGAAAGACGTCGGCGAGCTTGTGGCGCTGGTTGAGAAGAAGCAGGCCTGATGCCCACTACAACGACTAAGACCGCCGGGGGTGCTGGTTCCCGGGCGAAGACCCCGCTGCTGGATCGGCTGTTTGACTATGTGGCTGAGGCGCACCCGCGATCGCTGCGTGGCCTGAACGAGGCGCGGAGTCAGGATGCTCAGCGGTTTGCCGGGATCGCGGAGCTTTATCTTGATTGGCTGGTCAAGGCCCGGGGGGAAGAAGGCATCGACGCGGCGGCGGATGCGTTTGCGCAGTTCAGCACGGATGTGAACCTGGCGCAGGCGCGGTACGAGCGCGACGGGGCTTACGCCAACAAGACATTTGCCGAGGTTTATAAGGACCACTACAGCGACGCGGAGGCGATGGACGGGTACCTCTGGGGGATCTACCTGACGAACTTCCTTTGGGCGCATCATTATCAGATCATGACGTTCTTCCAGGACCGGTTCATGACCCGGCTGGCTGACGACGCGAAGCTGGTCGAGGTTGCGCCCGGGCACGGGGGTTGGGGGGTTTGGGCGCTGGCGCACATGCCCGGCGCGGTGTTGGAGGGGTACGACATCAGCCCGCAGTCGATCCAGATCGCCAACAGCGTCGCCGAGGCGGCGGGCGTGGGTGATCGCGCGACGTATGTCGAGAAAGACGCGTTGGATCTGGAACAGGTCGAGGCGGAGTCGGCGGATGGTTGCATCTGCAGCTTCCTGGTCGAGCACCTGGAAGACCCGCAGCATCTATATAAGGTGATCTCGCACTTGTTGAAGACCGGCGGTGTGGCGTTTATCACCGGGGCGCTGACGGCGGCGCAGGTCGATCATATTTACGAATACCGGTACGAGTCCGAGCTGGTGAAGATGTGTGAGAACGCCGGGCTGCGTGTGCTGGAGACCCTGTCGGCGAATCCATACAGGACGCTTCCCAAAGCGAAGTTCATGCCCAGGTCGATGGCGTTGCTGGTTCAGAAGCGGGCGAACGATCTGTATTAGGGGCTGGGGACCAGGGTCTGGGGGGGCCGTGAATTACAACGTGTCAGTCATTGTCGATAACCAGCCACGACCCGGAACGTGTCATGCCGATCCGTGATCTATTAAAAGAATGCACCGGGCTTCGTAAGGCGGGGCAGGCCGACCGGGCGCTGGCGTTGCTGGGTAATGCGCTGCGCCGAGGTGGGTTTACGGGGGAGCAGGTCGATAAGGCTGGTCGGTTTATTCAGCGTGAGTTGAAGGCGGATGGTAACGCCCACCGTGTGCTGATCCTCGGGCAATGCACCACGACGTGGGTCGCGAATGCGCTGACGGCACATGCCTGGGGCCGGGGGATGGCTGTCGGCGTGATCGATGGGGAATACGACAATGTAATCCAGGAATTATTATCTGCTGCGGCGGGCGGGGAGCGGATTGATACGGTGGTGTTTCTGCCGTGGCATCAGCGCCTGCTCGGGGGGGATGGCCGATCCGCGCCGCAGCGGGTGGATGATGAGGTTGGCTTCTGGCGGCAGGCGTGGTCGATCGCTCGGGACCAGCTCAAGGCGCGGGTGGTCCAGGTCGGTTACGACTGTGATACGTCGGGGCCCTTGGGCACGCACCTGGCGGGGTTGCCGGACGGCCCGGTCGGGTTGATACGGGGAGCCAATGAATCGTTGCGTCGTGTGCTGCCGCAGGGCGCGTACTTTGTGGATATGGACCGTGTAGCCGGGCGTCTGGGGCGCGACCAATTCTACGACCCACGAAGATACCACTGGACCAAGCAGCCGTTCAGCGAGGCAGGCGCGGCGATGCTGGGTGAGCATCTGGCGTCGGCGGTGCGTGCGGTGACGACCGGGCCTAAGAAGGTGCTGGTGCTGGACCTGGATAACACGCTGTGGGGCGGTGTGGTCGGCGAGACCGGGCCGCTTGGGATCACGTTGGGCGAATCGCCGGATGGCGAGGCGTTCAGGGCGTTCCAACAATACGTCAAGGGGCTTGCCAATCGCGGCGTGGTGCTGGCGGTCTGCTCGAAGAATAATCCCGAGGATGCGCGTGAGCCGTTTGGTAAGAACCCGGACATGGTATTGACGATGGAGGATTTCGCTGCGTTCGAGGCGAGCTGGGACCCCAAGCCCACGGCGATCGAGCGGATCTCGGAAACACTTCGGCTGGGGCTGGAGAGTTTCGTGTTCTTCGACGACAACCCGGCGGAGCGAGAGCATGTCAGGCAGGTGTTGCCTGGGGTTGAGGTGGTGGACGTGCCGGACGATGCGTCGGGGTATGTCAGGGCATTGGAGGCGGGGTTGTGGTTCGAGGCGACCGCGGTCAGCGGCGCGGACCGTCAGCGCAGCGAGCAATACACGACCGAACGCAAGCGGCGTGACGCGGAGCAGTCGTTCGGCTCGATCGAAGACTACCTGGGTTCCCTTGAGATGATCGGTGACATCCGCGAGGTGGATGATGCGGACATGCAACGCGTCGTGCAGCTGCTTGGCAAGACCAATCAATTCAACCTGACGACTCAACGGCACACGGAAGAGGGGGTCCGCGCGATGCTGGGTGAGCCGAGTGCGGTCGGGCTGACGCTTCGGCTAAGCGACAAGTTCGGGGACCACGGGCTGGTGTCGCTGGTCCTGGCGGTGCCGGATACTGGCGGGGGAGCGGGCGTGCTGAGGATCGACACCTGGCTGATGAGCTGCCGGGTGATCAGCAGGACGGCGGAGCAGTTCATGTTCCTGTCGCTGCTGGAATACGCAGAAAGACAGGGGTGCAAGCGCATCGTTGGCGAGTACATCCCGACGAAGAAGAACCAACTGGTCGCGGACCTTTACAGCCGGATGGGCTTTGACCGCATAGCGGAACATGACGACGGGCGGGTCGGGTACGGGCTTGATATAGCGACCGCGGAACGACCGGCCACATTTATCCGTCCCGCCGAGGCCGTGCACGGATGAACCCGACGATCGACCTGACCACACCTGGTTTTTGGCTTGTCGCGCTGCTGGCGATGGCGGTGATGACGCCGATCACGCACGGTGCGCTTCGGCGGTGGGTGTGGGCGTGTGTGAATCTGTTGTTTATCGCGTGGATGCTTCGGCTGCGTGTGGTTGAGGTCGTGGCGGGTGTGGCGGTGGCGCACCTGGCGTTGCGGTTATTAACATGCCGGGGTTGGGGTTTGTTGATCGCGTTGGGCGGGCTTGCTTCGACCGTGGGCTTGTTCGTGCTGCACAAGCTGCCGGGGGTGTCGCAGGGGATGGGCACGTCGGTGGTCAACCCGCTGCTGCTGGCGGTGGGTTTTTCGTATGTGTTTCTGCGTCTGATTGATGCGGGGCGTGTGATCTATGAAGGCGGGCGGGCGCCGCCGGATTTGCCGTCGACCGTGAATTACCTGCTGCCGTTTCATATGTTGGCCGCGGGCCCGATCCAGTCTTACGAGGATTTCGTCGATCAGCCGGCGATCCCCAAGCCGATCTCGGCGGTCGAGGCGCTAAGCGGGGTCGAGCGGATCGCGTTGGGTTTGTTTAAGAAATTCGTGGTTGCCTACATGATCCGGAAGGTATTCCTGACGGAATTCTATGTCACCGGGCCGTATTTTTTGTTCGAGGTCCAGCTGCATTACCTGTGGATCTACCTGGATTTTTCGGCGTACAGCGACATCGCGGTGGGGATCGGTCGGCTGATGGGCGTACACACGCCGGAGAATTTCGATCGTCCCTACCTGGCGCGGAACATGATCGACTTCTGGGATCGCTGGCACATCTCGCTGTCGTTGTGGGTCCGGCGGAACCTGTTTATCCCGGTCCAGCTCAGCCTGGCGCGGCGGACCGGGGGCAAGCGTGCGCTGATGATCGCCACACTGGCGTTTACGGTGTCGTTTTTGTTGTGTGGTTTGTGGCACGGGATCAGTTGGCCGTTCTTCGCGTGGGGGGCGATGCACGCGTTTGGGCTGGTGGTCACCAACGCTTACCGTTACTGGTTAACGCGGAGGCTGGGACGCAAAGGCGTCAAGGCATACAAAGAAAAGCTAATCTACAGGTTGCTGGCGCAGCTCGGAACGTTCCAGTATGTGGCGTTTTCGCTGGTCATCATCGTGTATCCCTGGAAGGACTTGTGGTCATGACGGATCAAAGTGACAACGCCGCGTCTGTGAGGAGCGAACCCATGCCGCCTTGGCGGTGGGCGTACCGCCTGCTGCGGGTGGTGGTCATGCTCCTCATGGCGTACTGGTTATCGAATTCCGGCGACGCGTTCTTTTACCAAGGCTTCTAAGGCGGTGACCGTGTTGGACCTGAGCCGATACAAGGGTTTGTTGATCGTCGTCGCGGGGCTGGTGGCGGCGGTCCTGCTGTGTAACGCGGCGCTGCGGGCTTCGTTCGGGGTCGACCCGGCCCTATTCTCCGACCCCGACATGAAATTGGCGTGGAATCAATTTAATCGGCTTGGCTCGCAGGCCGCCGGCGTCGAGATGCAGATGCGCAGGCGGGGGCTGGAAAATCAGCCGCCCTTCGGCGTGGTGCTCGGGCAGTCGACCACGCTGCGCGGCATCGACCCGGAGGTCCTCAGTAGCGTCGCCGATCCAGAGATGCCCTGGCTCTTGCTTAACGGTTTTGGGAGCAGCTTTGTCAAGATGCACTACTACGCCCAGCCGCTATTGGCAGGCGAGCTGCGCCCCCAGACCATCATCATAGGGTTGCACCCCTCGATGCTGGCGGGGCAGGACCCGGGCAGTTCCAAAGAGCCCAAGATTGTGTCGCGCGCCAAACGCATGAAGGCGATCCGCAATAGCGCTCGGCGTTTATTCCAAATGTCCTGGGTCCGGGAGCAGCGGGTCAACATCAGTCATTTTTCCAACATATACCTGTTCGGGCTGAGGATGACGCTGCACGAGGCGTTGGGCAGCGGGTCGGTGGGTCTGTTCCCGCCAGACGGCGACCCCTGGTCTGTTTCGTCGCGGAGAGACCTGCCAGACCGCCGCCCCAAGTCGTTTTTCCGCAGGCAGCGCCACGGCTGGCGCGAATTCGGGTGGTACCGTGCCGAGTCTTACGACACCACGAACCAGCACGCCGACGCGTTCCGCAAACTGATTTCGGGCTGCCACGACATGGGCGCTCAGCGGATCGTCCTCGTGCTGATGCCGGTCACATCCGACCTGCGCGGCTGGCTGCCGCCGGAGGCCCAGACGGCCATACGTTCACTGATCGATGAGGTGAGTGTCGGCAGGCCCGTGCACATGATCGACCTGCAAGACGCGATGCCCGACGAGGTCTTCGCGGATTACGCCCACCTCAACCCCGCTGGCCGGGAGGTGTTTACCCGTCTGCTGGCAAAGCGGTTAAGCTCTTTGGCCCCGTCGGACTGACGGGCTACACCGGGAGCGCAAGCGGATGACCGCACCCCACATCCTTAGCCGGCCCGCTGACTTGAGACGAACGACATGGCGGCTATGCCTGTTGCTTGCGGCCGGGGCGTTGGGGGTTAGCGCGTACCTGTCGTACATCTCGCTGACGGCGGGCCAGGCGCCGGCGGGCTGCGGTTCCGGTTCGGGATGTGCGCAGGTGCTGGCCAGCAAGTGGTCGCGGTTCATGGGTGTGCCGGTGAGTTTGCTGGCGGTGTGCGTTTACGCGTGCTTGGTTGTAGCGCTGGTCGCGATGCGGCGGGGTGGTTTGAAGGCGCGGACGATCACGGGGTTGGTGATTTCGTTCTGTACGGCAAGCATCGTCGGGTCCGCGGTGTGGTTTGCCTATCTTCAGTTGTTTGAGTTGAACGCGGTGTGCCCCTACTGCATGGCGGGGCACGGGCTTGGGTTGGCGCTGGCGGTGCTATTGCTTTGGCGGGGACGGGCGCGTCGGCTGGCGGCCTGGGCGTTGGGGCTTCTGGGGGTTGGGGTGTTGGTGGTTGTGCAGCTTAATACTGCCGATGTCGTCGTCACGCTGGGTGGGGCCGCGTCCGGGCAGGATACTGACACTAGCAGCGGCGGTCAGCGCACGGTGACAATGCTTGAGGGCGAGCTCGTCTTGAACTTCGATGATGAGCCGTGGCTTGGGTCGGCTGAGTCGCCGTGGGTGCTGGCTGCGATGTTCGATTATGCCTGCCCGCACTGCCGGCACACCCACGGGGTGCTGCAAGAGGTGCGTGAGGCCTACCCCGACCGGGTGGCGATCGTCGCCCTGCCGACGCCGTTGAACCGTGGCTGCAACCCCCACGCGCCCGAGGCGATGTCCGCCCGGTTCGAGGAGAGCTGCGAGCTGGCGCGGATCGGGTTGGCTGTTTTTTTTGCGGACCGGTCGGCGTTCGAGGGTTTTGATCGGTGGATGTTTGTACCCGAAACCCCGCGCACCGCGGCCCAGGCCCGTGACGAGGCGATCCGCCGGGTCGGGCGGGATAAGTTTGAACAAAGATATTCCGATCCGCGTACGAAACAAAAGCTCGCCCGCAACGTCTATGCATACGGGCGAAGCGGTGCGGACCGTGTGCCGGTGGTGGTCGTACACCCCAGCAATGGTGTGTCGGCGATTGTTGGCCGGGTAGACGGGCCAACCACGGTGATCGACCTGCTGGGGATCACGGCGGGAGACGATCCACGATAATGGGAAAACCGGTGCGTTTTTTTCAATATCTAGACCATCGAAGTTGCTATACTCGCTTTCGAGGTTGGTGGGGTTTCGGCGGGTCTGTTCCGGGGAGGCCTTCCGCAATCCGTGTTCTAGTCAATGCCCATGTGCTCATCTATGGCGTGATGCCCACGTTTTAAAAAGTGGGCTTGATAGGCACAACGGGGTCCATTGGGGTGCGTAAAAACCGAGTGGGTTGACTGCAGAGGTTGCGCAAAGCCGCTGGCCGATATAACATGGATACAGGAGCCTGCTGTGAGCGATCAAGTCGGAGAGATCGGGGGAGATGATGTTGCGCTGCTTGCCGAAGCATCGCAGGGTTTTCAACGTCTTGAATCCGAGATCGGCCGGGTCATCATCGGCCAGGAGGACACGGTCCGGTCGTTGCTGGCGGCGATCTTCTGCGAGGGGCACGTGCTGCTTGTCGGTGTGCCGGGTCTAGCCAAGACGCTCTTGGTCAAGACGTTGTCGCAGGTGCTTGGGTGGGATTTCAGGCGGATCCAGTTTACGCCGGACATGATGCCCGCGGACATCATCGGGATGGAGTTGCTGCAGGAGGATGCGGGCGGCGGGCGGCAGATGCGTTTTGTCCCCGGTCCGATTTTCGCAAATATTATTCTTGCCGACGAGATCAACCGGACCCCGCCGAAGACGCAATCGGCGTTGCTGGAGGCGATGCAGGAGTTGCAGGTGACCAGCCTGGGCAATCGGCACGGGTTGGATCGGCCGTTCGTGGTGGTTGCAACGCAGAACCCGATCGAGCAGGAGGGGACGTACCCGCTGCCGGAGGCGCAGCTGGACCGGTTCATGTTCAGCCTGTGGATGGATTACCCGGGTGTGGAAGAGGAGGAGCGGATCGTGATGGAGACGACCGCGCCCCGGCCAATCGAATTGGAACCGGTATTCAGCAAAGAGCAGATGATGCGTTTCCAGGCGCTGGTTCGGCGTATCCCGGTGAGTCGGCATGTGGTTGGGTATGCGGTGGCGTTAGCGCGCGCCACGAGGCCGGACAGCCCGGCGTCGAGCGAGCTTGCCACGCGGTATGTGCAATGGGGCGCCGGCCCGCGTGCGGGGCAGCACATGGTCCTGGCGGGCAAAGCGTTGGCGGTACTCGACGGCGAGCCTACCGTGACTGCTAAGCATATCCGCCAGGCGGCGCCGCATGTGTTAAGGCACCGTGTGCTGACGAACTACCAGGCGGCGGGCGAGGGCCTGAGCACCGCCGATATCGTCACACGGATCATCGAAGAGATAAGCGAACCGCAGTACGCCCAGTGACCAGCCGATCGGGGTAGCGCTTTTGACTAAGTACCCGCCTAACGACGCAAACGATTCGGCCCCGACGCCGCCCAGCCGGTACCTGCGTGTGCATGAGTTGGCGCGCCTTCGCCATGTATTGTTTGCGCCGCGCCGACCGGTTCGGGGCCATTACGCGGGTCGGCATGCCTCAAGGCAACGCGGGCACTGCGTGGAGTTCAACGACTACCGGGAATACACCCCGGGCGATGAGGTCGGCGACATCGATTGGAAGGCGTTTGGGCGCAGCGATCGGTTGTATATCAAACTGTTCGAGCACCAGGCGGACATGACCGTGAACCTGCTGGTCGATGCGTCCGCGTCGATGGGTTATGCGGGGCTTGACGCCGGCTCCCAGGTATCCCTGGCCTCTTCGTCACGAACCGATAGCGACAGCGGTTCGTGGGTGGAGAAGATCAAGGCCCTGCGTGATAAGCGGGGCGCGGGCCGAGGCAAGTCGGATGCGTCGCAGATCATCAACCCCAGCAAATACGACCAGGCCTGTCTTATGGCTGGGGCGATTGCGTTCCTCACGGTCAGGCAGCAGGACCGCGTCGGATTTGCGGTTGCGCAGGACGGCCGGCGTCGGGGACTCGCGCCTTCGGGGCTTGCGCCACGGGGTGGGTATGAACATCTGAACCGGGTGCTTGGTTCGATGGAGCGGGTCAGGCCGGGGGGAAAGGCGCACCTTGCGGAGGCGGTGCAGACCCTTAGCCGGCGGACGAACCGGCGGAGTTTGCTGGTGCTGTTCTCGGATCTTATGGAAGATCGGGACGCGGTGATACATGCGCTGAGCGCTTTCACTTCGCGAGGCGGCGAAGCCATCGTGTTTCATGTGTTGCATGAAGACGAGCTTCGGCTGCCTGATCTGGCGGAGGCGTTATTCGTAGATAGCGAAACGGGTCGGCGGGTCCGGGTGAACGTGCCAGACGTCCAGCGGGCCTACCGCGAAAAGATCACCCAAAGCAGCGAAGACTGGCGGCGTGCCCTGTCCTCGCGGGGGATCGATTACAAGCTCGTGTCTACGGGCACGCATTATCACGAGGCGATCCGGGACTATTTGTTTAACCGCGCCGCCCGGGCATGAGTTAGTGCGGTGTTGCGCCAGATATGTAGGCGTGGCGATTTGATCATTACAGGCGCGGCAAGCCGTGGCGCTTCGTATTTTAGAGATTCACATGACCACACTGTCCGCCATCACGCTGACCACGCCGGCGATGGTGATGGGTATGGGCCTGATCGCCCTGCCGATCGCGGCGCACCTGATGAACCGCCGGACCCGGCGGCGGGTGGTGTTTCCGAGTGTGCAGCTACTTATGTCGGCCGCTGCTAGCCAGTCGTCACTATTCAAGCTGCGCCGGTGGTGGCTGCTGTTGCTGCGGTGCCTGGCGGTCTTGGCTATTGCGATGGCGTTTGCGCAACCGCTTTGGCTTGGCGCGCAGGCGGGAACGTCCGGGGGGGCGGGAACAGCGGTGGTGATCCTTGTGGACCGCAGCGCCTCGACAGCACAGCAATACGCGGGTGTGTCGGCGGTCCACTCGATGCGGGCGGATGCGGGGAGGGTGTTGGACTCACTGAACCCCGGCGAAGATCGGGCGAACATCGTCTACGCAACGGCAAGGCCCTACGCGGTGCTGCCAACGATGTCTTCGAACCTGAGCGTGATACGGGCTGAACTCGAATCGTTTGAGCCGACGTACGAGCGGGCGGACCTCACCGGTGCTTTGGCGCTGGCGGGGAGGATGCTTGCTGAACAGGATGGCGCACGTCGGCTGGTCGTCCTGACGGATCTGCAGGCGAGCAACTGGGCGGATGCGATTGAACGGCTGTCAGAGCAGAGCCCGCTCCCCGCCGGGACGCGCGTCACGATCCTCCCGCCGAAGCAGGCGCCGCCGAGTAATTTGGCGTTGCACGAACCCTCGGCCTACCCGCCTAGTCCAAGGTTTGATCGGCCTGCCCGCCTGACTGTGTTGCTCACCAACCACAGCGACCAACCTCAGACCACCACCGTGCATCTAGAGATCAATGATGGGCATGCGGGCTCGCAGTCGTTGGCGGTGGAGCCGAGGCAGACGCGTGAGGCCACGTTCAGCACCCCGCTGGGTCGGCCGGGCGGCTACCGCGTGGCGTTCTCGCTGCCCGGGGATGGGTTGCCTGCTGATGATCGGTGTTACCTGGTAGTCAACGCGGTAGAGCAGACTCCGGTCGTGGTGGTTACGGATGATGACACGGATCTGCCGGGGACGGCGGGCTACTTCATCGTCAGGGCGCTTGCTCCGCACGGCGATACGCGGGACCGTTACACCATCCGGCGGGTGCATAGCGCGGAGGCGTCATGGCCGGCGCTGGCGAATGCGGCGGCTGTTTTTGTTGGGGACACAGGCGTCATCCCCCCTGCCCGGTTGGCTGAGTTGCACGGGTACATGGATTCGGGCGGCGGCGTGGTTTTCTTTTTAGGTGACGGCCCGAGCGTTACGAATCTTGAGGCGCTGGACTCACTGCGCCCCAACGGCGTGTTGCCTTGGAAGCCTGGATTCTTACACGACGGGACGGGACGGGGCGGCGTATTCACGATAGCCGACGGCGACTGGCGTGCGCCGCTACTTAAACGGTTCGATGAGGCGGGCAGGCTGGCGTTATCACAGATACAGGTCGGGCGGGCCTGGGCTGGGGGCGCTGTTGATGAACGTGCGCACATGTTGTTGTGGTATAGGGATGACACGCCGGCGCTGGTGTGGCGCGGGGTCGGGGCGGGTCGGCTGGTGCTGGCGAACTTCAGCCCCGAAGCAACTCACAGCGATCTGGGAAAGCACGGTCTGTTCCTCGCATTGATGCAGGGCCTGGCGGATGATGTGCAGAACACGCACGGATCGAAGCGCCGCAACGTGGTTGGGGAGGCTGTGAGCTTCACAACCGAGAACCGGATCGATCCAAGCGGGCCGACACCCTCGGTCCTGCACCCGGTCAGAAAAACGCCAGCCGAAGCGGCCTTCTCGATTGACGATCGCACGTCACGCGTCACGCTTAGCGCCCCGGACACCCCGGGGTTCTATGTGACCCAACAGGGCGACGCGGTTCTGGGAGTGGAACCTGTCAATATCGATCCGAAAGAAAGTGATCTGCGGCGCATCTCTGCGGATGCCCTCCGGTCGGCTCTACACACCACTGATGTAGAAGCGGATATTCAACACGCGGGTGTCGGGCCTGCGCTACAGTTGCATGGCAAGGCGCTCTGGGGCTGGCTGTTGCTGGGCGCACTAACTATGTTCGGCGTCGAGATGGCGTTGCTTGGGTATTGGAGGCGATGAGTTTCACGGCACCCCTGGCACTGATTTGGCGGCCTTACTTCCCGGTGATCCCGGTGATGACGAGTGTGGTTTTGCTAGTGGCTTTGGCGGCGTATGTCTGCGTGCGGTCGTTTCGGCATCGGCCGGGGTTGAGCGTGGTCACCCTGCTGATGCGGTGTGTTCTGATTTTAATTTCGGGGCTGTTGTTGCTGGGTCCAAGCGGGCTTGGGCCGACGTCTGACTCGTTTAGGAAGCCGACGTTGCGTGTGTTGATAGATACGTCCGCGTCGATGCAGACGCCGGATGTTGAGGGGATGCCACGGTTTGAGTTTGCCAGTAAGCGTTGGCTCACATCGTCGTGCTTGTACGATTTGCGGGGCGAGTACGATGTGGAGTTGCTGGGTTTTGATGAATCGACAAGGGCGATCCTGGATGAGGCGTTGCGTAAGCCGGCGTCGGAGATGGCGACGGCGGGGATGTCTGAGATCGCCAAGGCGGTGTCGGACGCGGTGATCGGTGCCGGGGGAGGCGGTGCATCCGGGGGCGGGGGTGGGTCGGCGTTGCTTGTGTTGTCTGATGGTCGGGACACGTTGGACACGCCGATGCATCCGGTGGGTCAGCTGGCCCGTGCGAGGTCGGTGCCGATTTATACGGTCCCGCTGGGTGGGCCGAGCATGTCGCGTGACGTGGCGGTGGTGGCGGTGCCGGATCAGCCTTACCTGTTTGCCCAGGAGCCCGGGCGTGTGACGGTGCGTGTGATGCAGTCCAACGCCGGGCAGAGCCGGACGGTTCTGCATGTCGAACAGGGGGAGATGGATGAGACTTTTCCAATCGTATTCGACGGGCAGGACTCGGTGACGGTCGAGGTGCCGATCTCACACGACACGCCGGGGACTTATGAATACAGGGTTTGGGCTGACGCGATCCCGGGCGAGGCGGAGACGTCCAACAACGCGCAACCCGTATTCATGGAGGTGACGGCGAAGCGGCTGCGGGTGTTGATCCTAGAGGGTCGGCCGTACTGGGACACCAAGTTCCTGGCGCACGCGCTGCGCAAGGACAGCCGGATCGAGCTGACGCAGATCACGCAGATCTCAGCGGAGAAGCGAGAAACGATCATTTCCCGGGAGGGCGCAACCACGGGCGTGCCCAAGTCACTTGCCGACCTGGCGGGGTTTGATGTCGTCGTGCTTGGCCGGGGCATCGGTAATGTATTGGATACTCAGACGGTGGGCTTGTTGCCCCGATACGTTTCGGAGCATGGCGGGCGGTTGGTTTTTGCACGGGGTCGGGCCTACGACCCCAAGACGTTAAGGGGCCAAGGCGTTTCTAAGGCGTTGTCTGTGATTGAGCCGGTGGTCTATGGGGAAGGTGTGATGCGCAACCAGCGGATCGCGTTGGAGCCTGCGGGGATGATGCACCCGAGCTTTAATACCGACGCGGATGCGGACGGGTACGGTGCTATGCGTGGGACTGATGCGATGCCGACGCTGCTGAACCTGCCGGTGGTCGCGCGAGAAAAGGCGGCGACGCGTGTGCTGGCGCGGACACAGATAGGCGGTGCTGCCGGGGCTTCCGGGGCTGGCGGATCGGGGCAGCCGGCGATCGTCACGATGCCCTACGGCCAGGGGATGGTCGTGGCGGTATTGGGCGACGGGCTATGGCAGTGGGGCCTGCGCCCGCGCAAGCACGACAACGCCGACGCGTCATTCGATCGTTTCTGGATGGACATGGTCAGGTGGCTTGCGTTGGGCAGCGACTATCAACCCGGCAAGCCGGTGTCGGTTCGTTTGTCACGCCGGGGTGTGCAGGTCGGGGACCCGATCAGTGTCGACCTGGTCAGCCGGGTCGGTTTCGATGAACTGGGTGCGGGCCTGTATGTTGAGGGGCCTGACGGCGAGCGGGTCAGGCCGGTCGCGGAGCCGGTGACCGGGAGCACGACCCGTTTGCGTGCGGTCCTGAACCCCAAGACCCCGGGCGTGTACCGGGTTGTGGTTGAGACCGCGTTAAATCCTGGTAATCCGATCGAGACAAAATTTCATTGTTATGACCTGGACCTCGAGCGTCTGCACACCACGGCGAATCGCGGGGCGTTGCGGGCGTTGTCTGAGGCCAGTGGCGGGCGGTGTCTGAATCCTTACGAGCCGGACGAGCTATTTAAAGTGCTTCGGCAGCAGCGTGAGGCGGCGGTGACACCGCCCAAGCCCTATTATATTTGGGACAAGGGCTGGGTGATGGTGACGCTGTTGCTCTGGGCGGGGGTTGAATGGTTGATCCGTCGTGCGGGAGGGATGCTGTGAAGACCCCTGTCATCGACCAGTTGTTGAGGCGCAGCGGGCGTTCGCTGTTGTGGGCGGAGGTCGTCGAGCTTTCGCTGCGGGCGTTGTTCACGGCCGTCGTGGTGCTGTTTTTCGCGGTCGTTCTGGATGCGGGGTTTGGGTTTCACCGTTACGGGTTGGCGGCGTTGGATACGGTATTGATAGCGGCGACGGTTTCGGCGGCTTGGCCGTTGCTGAAGCGGGCGCGGGTGGGTCGGTTCCAGGCACGGCGGACCGCGGTAGCTGTTGAGGGCCGGCTGGGCATCGCAGACAACCGATTGATTAACGCGCTGGACTTTGCTGCCCAGGGGACCGCGGGGGTCAGCCCGGCGCTATGCAACGAAGTGATCGCGCGTGGCGAGGCGGCCGCTAAGTCTGTTGGGCATGAACGTGTCACGGATACAGATGCGCTGCGGGAGGCTGCTAAGCCAGCGGCGGTGGCGGTCCTCGCGTTAATGCTGGCCTACTTGGTGATGCCTTCGGTCTTCCACGCGGTGGTTCCCAGGCTGTTTGAGCCTTTTGCGGACCACCCGCCGTTTACGCTAGTTCGGTTCGATGTCCAGACCGAGCCCGATCCGATTTACTTTGGCAAGCCGGCGACGATCCGCGTTGCGCTCGCCGGGCCGAGGCTTCCGGAACAGTCCCAGATCGTTTTTGTAGACGATGGCGTGAAGTCCGCCCCCCTGCCGATGTTCCGTGTCTCCTCGCCGATGGGCGGGGCATCGGATAACCCGTCATCAGAAACTGAGGCTGTCCACTTCGCGTTCCGTGTCGATCGGGCCGATGAATCGCGGCGCTTCTATATCCAGACACCACACGGGCGCAGCAGGCTGCACAGGCTTGAAGTCGATACCTCGCCATTGATCGAGAAGGCGCAGGCTGTGTTTAAGTTCCCGGGCTACACCGGTTGGCCCGATGCGGCTGGGCCGTTGACTTCCGCGGGTATCCAGGCGTTGACCGGGACCGATGTGACGCTGCGCGTTGTCAGCAACGTGCCCCTTGGTGTTGGCGAGTTGCGTCTGATACCGGAGGGTCAAGGCGGCGTGTCAGCGGGGCACACCGTTTCACTCAAACCCGACTCGGTGGACGCGCATGTTGCGGTCGCCGGCTTTAACCTGAACCTGACCGGGCGGTTCGAGTTGTCGCTTCTAGGTGCGGACGGCAAGCCGGGTGTCGAAACGCTTGAGGGCAGGCTCCGCGCGCTGCCTGACCGTGCGCCAAAGATTGATATCGTCTACCCGGATCGACAGGTCGTGGTGCCCGAGGGTTGGCGGGTCGATGTAGAAATCG
>JAJDCT010000186.1 GCA_029260695.1 Phycisphaeraceae bacterium | reverse complement strand
TTCCGGCAGGGAAAAAATCTCGGTGTTGTCTTTCGGGTTCCAGCCCAGCAGGCAGAGATAGTTGCGGACCGCTTCGGGCAAAAAATTCAGTTTTTCGTATTCTTCGACCAAAGCTCCCTGGTCGCGCTTGCTCATTTTTCCCGGACCACCCGATTTAAGGATCAGCGGAACATGGGCGAATACCGGAAGCGGCGCCCCGAATGCTCTGAATAGCTCCGTGTGCTTGCTTGTATTGGAAAGGTGGTCCTCACCCCGGATTACGTGGGTTATGCCCATCGTGATATCGTCCACCACCACCACGAAGTGGTAAACCGGCGTGCCATTGGAACGAAAAATCACAAAATCCTTCTCCTCCGTGCGGACGACCTTCCCTCTTACCACATCGTCAATTACCTGCGGTTGACCGGAAACCTTAAAATAAACCGCCCCGTCTTTGTCGTAAGCACGGCCATTTTCGCGCAGTTTTTCCAGGTATTCTTTGTAAATACCGCTTCTTTCACTTTGAAAATATGGGCCGTAGTCGCCGCCTGCCCCGGGGCCTTCATCCCAAATCAGGCCCAGCCAGCGCAATCCGTCCAAAAGCAGTTGGAGCGCTTCTTCCGTATTTCGCTCCTTGTCCGTGTCCTCGATTCGCAAAATAAATTTCCCGCCCGTATGCTTGGCGTAGAGCCAGTTAAACAGGGCTGTGCGAGCACCGCCGATATGGAAAAACCCGGTCGGGCTCGGCGCAAAGCGCACTCTGACGTTGGAATGACTCATGATTTTCTTGAACCTATCTCAAATTCGCAGATGAATGATGTTTGTAGTGCCACGGTAGCAGATGCCAGGCGGCTTTGCGCCCGGATGGGCTGGACGCCCCTCGGGCACAAACCAACGCCGCAGGTGCTGCCTTGCCGCACAAATCCTTTGGACAGAGGCAGTTATGTGTTTGAGCGGCGTTCCGGCGGGACAGCAGGGCTGCCAGCCCGACAAGCCCCGTCGCGCCTTGCTCAAAATGCATAATTGCTCTCTGCATCATCATCATCGATTTTGAGATAGGTTCTAATACTTAAAAAACTTAAAAGTTTGAAAAAGGCGAGTTCCCCCAGAAAATGCAATCGTAAAGCCGGTCGGTTCCAGACTCCCGGCAACCTTTGCCCCAAGTATTTCATGAATGACCCTGGAAAATATCTGCAGCGCCTGCAACGGTTGGCTCAGGACCAGGGATTTTCCGTCGAGACGATTGCGGCGGCAGAACCGGTTCCCATCCTGGCTTTTGTGCGCCCAGACCCCGGCAATAATGGAACCGTTTATCTGTCTGCGGGTATTCATGGAGATGAGCCGGCCGGTACCCTTGCCATCCTCAAATTGATGGAGGGGAAGAGGCTTACCGATGAGATCGGTTGGCATATTTGCCCGATTCTCAACCCCTGGGGGTTGGCCCGCCATCAGCGAGTAAATGCCGATGGGCTTGACTTAAATCGGGACTACCGCTCAGCAGCCGCCAACGAAACCCGCCAGCATATCAATTGGCTGAAAAAGAAAAATACCCGTTACACCGCCTGTCTGACCCTGCATGAGGACTGCGACGCCCAGGGATACTACCTCTACGAACTCAATCCGGACAACCTGCCTTCTTTGGTCCCATCAATCTTTTCCGCCGCCGGTAAAATATGCGGAGTTGACCGCTCAGAGATGCTGGACGGCAGCCCCGCAAAAGACGGCGTCATCCACCTTTCCACAGACCTCGAAGCGCGTCCCGAATGGACCGAAACCGCCTACCTCGTGGCCCACCACACCCAAATGGCCTACACCCTGGAAGCCCCCGGCAGCCATTCCCTCGAAACCCAGGTCGAAGCCCACACTGCCGCAGTTGAGGCCGCCATTCATTTTTTATTGAAAGGCGATTAGCAGCATATATTGACCAGGTAATTTTCCTTCAGCCCCATACGGTCGCGGCAAAAGGTTTTCCAGTCCTCCGGAAAGGGGGCTGAGAACTTTTTTTCTCCGTCGGGTAGTTGAAAGGTGATTTGCGCTGCATGGAGTGCTTGCCGGGGCAGCAGGAGGCTTTCCTCCATTTCTACGGACCATCCGTTTTCGATGAATTCGAGGTAATGATTCTCGTCGGGGCCGTAGATTTTATCTCCCACGATGGAATGACCCAGCCATTGGGCGTGGACCCGAATCTGATGCTTGCGGCCAGTTTCAGGGCGCACCTTGGCCAGGGTAAAACCATTGGAAGCGGCCAGGGGCTCGAATTGTGTGACGGCCCTCTTCGATGTCCGGGATTTCCTGACCGCCTGTTTGACATAAACGGGGCTGGCCCCATCCCGGGCGATGTGTTTGTAGACAATTACGGGCTCCGCCAATTCACCTTGCAGGAGTGCCAGGTATCGTTTTTCCACCTTTCGCTCCTGAAAAGCCATTTGGAAAATGCGCGCAGCCGCTTTGTTTTTTGCCAGGAGAACCAATCCGCTGGTTTCGCGGTCCAGCCGGCTGACCAGGTGCAGGACATCCAGACCGGAATAAATACGGGCCGCTCCCACCAGGCTGGACATCGGGCCGTCTTTTGACGGATGGCAGACGACCCAGCCCGGTTTGTCCATCACCAGCAGGTCCTCATCCTCGTCCAGAATCCACTGTTTGAACTCCTCAAGCTCGATAAGAGGGGCCGAACTCCCTTCCATTTTGACAGTATCAACCATGGTTCATTTTTCTAAAAATTTGTCCCACCGAGCCCTTCGTAAAAAGAAGCCGGCCACCGGGGCGGAAAACTTCTTGGGTAGCAGTGAACCCAGAGTTGCCATAATGCGGTTGCGCCAGCCGCAGACGACCAGCGTTTTCCCCTTTTCCAGAGCCTTTAGGGAAATTGCCGCCACTTCTTCCGAGGTCTGCTTCAAATGAGCATCGGTGGGAGAGGTGGCGAACCCCGCTCTTTTGAAGAAATTGGTCGTGGTCGGTCCGGGGCAGACGACCAGGGTCCTCACCCCGGTCCCCTCGAGGTCTTCGTGCAGTGCCAGGCTCCAGTTGAGCAGAAACGCCTTGGTTGCCCCGTAGGTGGTCAAATACGGGGTCGGCTGAAATGAGGCCGTCGAGGCAATGTTCATGATGATGCCGCCCCGCTCCTTCAAAAGCGGCAGCATCAACCCGGTCAGGTGAACGACCGCCTTCATGTTGACTTCCATGATCCCCAATTGGTGGTCCAGGTCCGGTTCCGGAAAAGGGCCGTAGGAGCCAAAACCGCTGTTATTGATCAACAAAACCTCGCCCGAACCGCCATTTTCCTCGATCTCGGCCCGGACTGCGGGGGCGGTTGCGGAAATTTGCTCCGGCTCGCTCAGGTCGCATGGAAAGTGCCTCCAGCGCAGATCGGGGGGCAAATCTTTGGGTTCAGTGCGAGAAAGGTTGCAATAAAAAATGTTTTGGTCTATCTTACAGATAGCTTTGATTAAGC
>JAJDCT010000185.1 GCA_029260695.1 Phycisphaeraceae bacterium | reverse complement strand
CGCGTGCAGAACAGGGCGGTGAACAAGGTCGCCAGGATGCCGATCCCAAGCGTGACGGCAAAGCCCTTGATCTCGACCGTGGCGGTGTAGCCCAGGACGATACAGGTAATCAGCGTGGTGATGTTGGCGTCGAGGATGGTGCTCAGGGCCTTCTCGTAGCCCAGGCGGATACTCGTCGCCAGGTCGGCACCGCGTTCGGACTCCTCACGGATACGCTCGAAGATCAGGACGTTGGCGTCGACCGCCATGCCGATGGTCAGGACGATGCCGGCGATGCCCGGGAGGGTGAACGTCGAGCGCAGGGTCGCCATGACCCCGAGGATCAGGATCATATTGGCGACCAGGGCAAAGTCGGCGATCAACCCGGCGAAGAAGTAGTACCCCAGCATGAAGATCGCCACGACGATCAAAGCGTCCTTGGCCGCTTCGTAACCGCTGTTGATGTTGTCCTGCCCGAACTTGGCGCCGATGGTCTTCTGGCTGATCGGGCGTTTGCTCAGCTCGCCTTCCAACGACCCGGCCTTGAGGGTGTTCAGGAGGTAACGCAGTTCGGAGTCAGAGAAACCGCCTGCCCCACCGGTGATCTGCCCGTTCCCGGCGATCTTGCTATTCAGCACCGGGGAGGAAATGGCCTTGCCGTCCAACAGGATCGCCATCTGTGCGCCGACGTTGGGCCCGGTGATCTGGCTCATCCGCTCGGCACCCAGTGAGTTCAGCGTAAACGCCACCGCCTGCTGCCCGCTGGTCTGGTCGACCGTCGCCCGAGCCGAGCGCAGGCCCCAATCCTGCTCCTGCGTCATCGCCATGCTCGCGACATTGCCCAGCAGGATGTAATACTTGTCGGCGTAGCGCTGCCCGATCTGCCCCCTGGCCTCAAAAAATCCCTGCGGGTCGGCCTCGAGGGATTCCAGGTTCTTTCGGCCGTCGATGAACTCCACGATGTCGTCGATCTCTGACCAGATCCAGGCCTTGCCCTGACCAGCACGGGGGCCACGCTCGGCTAGTTGCTGTCGGTATCCGGGAATGTCCAGCCCGGGGTTCTTGGGTGTCGGGACGATCCTGAATTCCAGCACGCCCGAGCCTTGCAATAAGGTGATCAGGTCGTCGGGGTCATCCAGCTGGCCTTTCTTCGACTCGTAGGCCCCGTAGGCATCGAACCAGGCGTTGACCTGGTCCGCCTTGCTCGGACGCTGGGCGATCAAGTCATCGGCCGCCTCGCGCCGCAGGTTGGTTATCTCAGGGTCATCGACCTCGGGGACCGGCAGGTCTTGGATACGGTCCAGCTCGAAATCGGTGATGTTCGCACCGAGCACGGCCTGCTTGGCGGCGTCAAAGGCATCCCTGGAGTCCAGGTAGGCAAGTGCCTTGCCCTGGAGATCTTTACGCAGGTTGTCAGCGGTCTCGCGGGCTTGGGCGACCTGCTCTTCGCTAGCGGTTGCCGGCAAATCCCGGATCGCAGCCAGGGCCCGGTCGTAAACGGCTTGCCCAGCCTCGTTGGCGGTCGTGGTGGAGGCGAGCGTGTCATGAGATCCAGCCAGGGCCGTCAGGGACGCCAACAGATCGGTGTCGTCCCCGGCCAGTGCCTTGAGGCTGTCGGCCCGCTCACTGGAAGACAGCCGTAGCTTCGAATCCAACCCGTGCTCAGCGATGTTGCCGACCAGCACCGCCTCCCTGGCAGCCTCGTAGGCCTCACGACGCCGACTCGTCTCGGGATCTGGCAGGGGCATCTGGACCTCAAGCCGATTCCCTGCGACCTGACGCCAGACCAAGTTCCGTGTGCCCGACGGGTCGACACGCTTTGAGAGGATCGAGATCGTGTCGTCGATCACGGTCTTGGAATCACGGTTCTTGGGGACCTTCACGTCGTACACCAGCGTGGTGCCACCCGCGAGGTCGAGTCCCGGGATCAGCCGATCTTCCGGGCCGTAACCGCCCTCACCGGGGAACCACAGCGAGAGGCCGAATGCCGAGAGCACCAGCGCGATCAGGGTGGACTTCCACAGCGGGCTTTCCTTGACCGAGAAATACAGGGTCAAGCCGAACAGTACAACGAAGTAAACCAGCACAAGGAGGGTGGTCGTGTTCATGGGAGTGATTGGGTCTGGGGTCTAGGGGCTGACCGTGCATGATGAGGCGGGAAGGGCCTAGCGGCACGGCTGGAATATCCGGGGGTGTCTGGTGTCAGTCTGCGTTCTTGGATTCCAGGATGGACTGGATCGCGGTGCGTGAGAACCTTAGGCGGGTGTTGGCGTTTTCATCGACCTTGACGATGATCTCGTCGTCGCGGACCTCGACAACCGTGCCGAGGATCCCCCCGACGGTCTGGACCTTGTCGCCCTTGGCCATCGCCGCCAACATCGCGGCACGCTTCTTCTTTTCTTTTCGGCCACCCGTCGACATCATGATGAGCAACATCGCAATCGGCAGCAGCCAAACCCAAGGGGGAAGACCTTGGCTCGTAGTTGCATCGCCACCGTCGGCACTATCCAGCGCCGTCCCCCCGGGGGCTTGCGTGGATTCGATGGTGGACGCCGGGGAGGTGCTATCTGGTGCGACCGGCCGATCGGACGCTCCGTCTTGAGCGAGGATCAGGGTCAGGTGGTCGGTTGTCATCGGGGTGTTCATCCTTCGTGTAAATACACGCAACATCTGGCATCACCGGCGTTTAACCGCCACCGGCCAACGCCGCTCGATCAAAGACCAGTCATTTTGAGCGATCGCACGCCTGATGTCCAATAGGTACCTCTGGAAGTGCCGGATGTTGTGGGTGCTCACGAGGATGGGCCCGAGCATCTCCTGGGCCATAAACAGGTGTCGAAGATAGCTGCGGGTGAACCCCCCGCCGCACGCCGGGCAGTCACAATCCTCATCCAGCACGCTCTGATCCTCGGAATATTGCGCGTTCTTGAGCCTGATCTGACCCGTCGGGGTGAACGCGTTACCGTTTCGGCCGTTGCGTGTCGGCAGCACGCAATCGAACATATCCACCCCGGCCCGCACCGCCATAAGGATGTCCCGCTCGTAGCCGACCCCCATCAGGTACCGCGGCCGATCCTCCGGCAACAGCGGCGCCGTGTGCTCGACGACTTTCTTGATCTCGTCATAACCCTCACCCACCGCGACCCCGCCGATCGCGAAGCCCGGCAGGTCGTGCTGGGTCACATGCTGGGCGCACCACGTCCGCGCCGCCAGGTCCGTTCCTCCCTGCACGATCCCAAAGAGCCCCTGCTCGTCAGGACGCTCGTGCGCTTTCACACACCGATCCAGCCAGCGGACCGTGCGCTCGTTGGCGATCTTCACACGGGCAGGGTAATCCTCGACCGCCACGGCGTGACGATTCGCGGGCCTGGGGTCCAGGGGCTGGGGCCTGGATTCGCCTGGGCTGTCTTCATTCTGACTAGACCCCGAACCCAAGACCCCAGACCCTTCCCCCCGGACCCCATCTGGCCGTTCTTTCCCATCCCACACGCCCGAATCCCTGATCCCCCCGCTTGGCGGGCAGTCATCGAACGCCATGATGATGTCTGCGCCCAGCTGGTTCTGCACCTGCATCGAACGCTCGGGGGTCAGTTCGATCAGTTGGCCATCCAGATGGCTGCGGAACGTTACGCCGTCCTCACCGATGCGGTTGATGTCGGTCAGGCTGAAGACCTGGAACCCGCCGGAGTCGGTGAGGATCGGCTTGTCCCAGCGCATCCACTTGTGCAGACCGCCCATCTTCTTGACGAGCTGTGACCCCGGGCGGAGCATCAGGTGGTAGGTGTTTGATAGAAGTATCTGCGCCCCCACGGCGTCGACCTGGTCCGGCTGCAAACCCTTGACCGACCCCTGCGTCCCCACGGGCATAAACGCCGGCGTATCGAAAGAACCGTGCGGCGTGGTCACCCGGCCGAGCCTTGCGTTCGACTCGGAATCTTTCTGCTTGAGTTGGTAGGTCACGGCGGGCATAAGCCGGGCATTGTAGGAGATACCGCCCGACACTGTCACCAAGCACCCACGTTTAGCGGGCGATCGCAGATCGCCGTGTATATCCCTATGAGCAGACACGCGGATCTACGATCCGTCGCTAAACGACGGACGTTAATATCCTCAACTAATCCGCCCCCCCTGTGCCCCTCCCCCACATCAGCAACCAACAATCAGAGATCACAGATCCCCTACCCCGCCCGCTTCTGCCGTTCGGTCGCGTCGTTGAGGGTCTTCTTTTCTTTGCGCGTCAGGCTCCCAAGCCCCTTGTCCCGGACCTTATCCAGGATCCGATCCACCTCGGCCTGATCGGCCACCTCCCGCTTACGCTTACGCTCGAACCGCCCCTTGTTCACCCCGTCCTGGATCGCGGAAGCCGAGAACCGGTCCGCCCAGTTCAGCCAGCGTGGGTTCTTGACTAACACAAACCCAAGCAGCGCCCCACCGAGGTGCGCGGCTTCGCCGCCGGCGTTACGGGCTCCGACGATCACACTCAACGCTGCTAGCCCCAGAAATATCAGAGCCAGCGTGCGCATCGCCATCGGGATCGGTGGGAAAATCAACATCACCCGTTCGCGCGGGAACAACACCGCGGCCCCGACAAGGATTCCAAAGGTACTGCCCGAAGCGCCGACGATCGTAACCTGGGTCGGCAATATCCCGTGCCCCTGCAGGTATGCAAGATTGAAAATCAACCCCGGCACGTTAATGGTAATTGGAATCAAAAAGACTGTCGCGCAGATGCCACACAACAGGTAAAACGCTAAAAACCGCCGGCTCCCCCACCATTTCTCCAACATCGGGCCGAAGAAAAACAACACGAGCATGTTTCCAAAAATATGGAAGAGTCCGTCGTGTAAGAACTGATACGTCACGAACCGCCAAAGCTGCAGGCCGTACACCCCCTGCTCGACGTTGAAGTTGCCCCAATAGGATGGCGAGACCGCCTGCGACCTCATACCGCTGGAAAGCACACCGTCTAATAGAAAAATGACGCAGTTGATCCCAAGCAGCCAGGTCACCACCGACGCGCTACCCAACCGTCCGCCGAACCCGCCGCGCGATCCGCCGAATCCATCTTGGTTGTAATCTCGATCCTGCCAAGCCATCAGGTGCCCGCCCTTAGAAACGTCTGGTAATAAAGCAGCGTCGCGATCGTCTTCGCGTCCCGGATGCGGTTGTCCCGTACCATCTGGATCGACTCATTCAGGGGTATCGCTTCAGTCGTGATCCGCTCGGTTTCATCTAAATCCTGACCCCGGAATACCAAGCCACGGGCCAGGAACGCGGTTAGAAGCTCGGTACAGAACCCAGGCGAGGGGTAGAACTCGATTAGCCGGGTCACCTCGGACGCCGCATACCCGGTCTCTTCCAGCAACTCCCGCCCGGCACAGAGGGCCGTGTCTTCGCCGGCTTCCAACGTCCCGGCGGGCAACTCCCACAGGGTCTGGCCTACCGCGAAACGCTCGTTGCGGATCAGCACCACCGTCTGCTCATCAAGCAATGGCAGCACCACCACCGCGTTAGCGGGCACCACCACTTCCCGCCGTATCGTCCCACCGGAGCGCTTGGGTAACTCAACCTCGCGCACATCGAAGCGCGTGCCGTGGAACAGGATCTGGTTGTCTGTCGTGGTGTCTTCGGGCATCGGCATATTCTACGCCTCGACCGACATGGAGTTCGGGATATCTGTTGATAATGACCCTTGATAGCTGCGGGCTTACAGCCCGCAGTGCTCGCGATTCGTAGAATCGCGGCTAGAAACTATCCAACAGTCTCCTACGCCGCACCCAACATCACACCACACCCGCTGGCTGCTCGTAGCTGCTGCGGACCGCGCCGCCTTCGGCGGTGCTGGACTTGATGTCGCAGGGGTGGGCATCGTCGCCCAGGCCGTAGTCGTCGGCGTAGAGCTTTGCGAGTTGGTCCAACACCTCCTGCGGCAGGGTCGAGCCGTCGCATGC
>JAJDCT010000184.1 GCA_029260695.1 Phycisphaeraceae bacterium | reverse complement strand
CGGGGGCCCACCGCCATTTACATGACGGGTCATCCGTTGCACAAGCCAGTCGAGCATTTTGTGAGTGTGATCGTTCTCATCGGCGGCCAGCGCACCCGCGGCAACGTCGGCTAAGTGGATGCTAATGCTGTCGATACGCTGAAAACGAAACACGTCCGACAGGTCGAAGACCAACGGAGGCAGCTTCGCGGCGAAAGCGCTGCCCTTCCACCTTGGCAACTCGATGCGCAGCGGGCTTTGTAACCCGGCGGTCACACGCACACGGGCTGAACCCGCTTTGGCGGCCGCCAGAAATGACGGGGTAAGGGCCGTGGGGTTGAGGTACACGCCAGCTCGGCCATCCAGAACAACAACCGATTGTGTGTAGGCCAGCCAGGTGGACCCGCTGTTGGTACTGATCTCGACGATAGGCTTCATTGGTGAGCCGTCATTTTGCAGCGTCACATTGGATTGAAGCTCCAGAGGCTGCGGGTCGATGGCACCCGTACCGAAGAACGCCGACAGATCAAACGCAGGGCCTTGGTTGTAGGGCGGGCCGGTGAAAAAACCGTCTTCGTTGAGTACCCACCGGCGGTAGACGTCAGCGTAGGTCTCGAAGTCGCTGCTTTTAGTCTTGTTGTAATCATCATCCGGCTGGCCTTCCAGGGCCAGGTCCCATCCGCTGACTAAGTTGAAAGTAGACTCGACCAACCAACCGCCGGCCCGGGCGATCCAGAGCTGTGCCGTGTGTGCGGGCCGATCGGACTTGACCATCAAAGCGTCGCCCAACGGCCGATCGCTGTCCGCCCAAACGATACGGATCGGGCGTCCCGTTGAAATGGGTCGCACCGCACGACGCTCTATGATCGCGCCTCCCTGACGTGTGATATCTCGCTGGATCGTCAGGTCATAGGGCCCCAGTATGCTCTTTAGGGCATTGGAGACCGGCTGGGTAAGGTCGATCGATTTAGCCAAATCGGCATTAGCCACCTCTCGGGGCAGACCCCGCAAGGATAGATCCAACCCGGCAAGCGCGGAGACCGTTTTCAATGCCGACGAAACCGTCCAACTCAGGCCTGATCCGCTCTGGATGACATGAATCAAAAACCCGTTGACATCGAAGGTGTCCGGGGATCGATTGCCATCGGGCCCGATCATGAGCCTGCCCGTGTGTTGCTGAATCAGCGAACCGTTGAGGCTGAGCCACCAGATCGTTTCAGCCGGCTTGGCAATGATGTCATCCCATGTGTCGACAAGCTCTAGCCAACGGCCACGAGTACCCGCCGAGTCAGCAGACGCAACCTCCCGGAGTTTTCCCTTCATCAATACAGCCCAACAAATTTCGTCGTCCACTAATCGAGTTGGCCAAACGATTAGCACCTGAGAACACAACCAATCCTCCAACACACCCGGAGAATCTTCGGGCTCATCAAAGAGAAGTCTTGCAGATCTGGTATCCAATGGACCTTCCACCGTGAAGGACTCAACGGCCAGCCTCGGCTCGGGTACGCCGTTGACCATGACCATGGGTATAAGGTCGTCCGATACGCCCGCGCGTCGGGCCGGGCCAAGCGAAGCACATGCACTCAAGAGTTCACTCCAATCTGCTGAAGGCCAAGCGTAGGCACGGCCGGGGGTTCCACCCAGGCAGACCAATCAGTGTGTTGCACAACGCCATCGGTAGAAGTGATCCGCCAACGATACCGGGTCTTCACAGCCGGACTCACAGCAGTAACTTTGATGTGGTCCGCTCGGCTATCGAATGTGGGCTCTACCGATACCACCTCCGCCCCGCCTTCGGGTTGGCTAAGAAGCTCCACCGTGGATACCCGCATCGATTCAAGCGACCCGCCCCAGTAAATAGCTGGCCTAATCTCGCCGGCCTCTAACACAACAGACCACCCGGTAGCATCTGGCCAGAACGGGGTGGATGCAGGCAACCGTGCTTCACCATCTAAATTGGCAACCCGGACCGTAGTAGCCGAGGCCTCGGCACGTCCCAGCGCATCGCTACGGCGGATCATGTACGTCGCGGTGGCCCCGTTAGCAGGGAGAGCATCTGAGACATCCGCCTTAGCTGTGCCATCCGGAAGCACGAGTAGCGGTGCCGATGGGTCCAGGTCTTTAACACTCTGCAACCGGCCGAAGACTTCAAGCCCCTCACGCGGCATCGAAACTGTCATCAGAGGATCGCCCACCAAGTAGAATCCGCTGCGCAGCGCCGGCTGGGCAACATGCCACGCCTCACCTAGGGTCCAGCCCAAGTTCAGAGAATCAAAAAATGCCCCAGCGTCCGGGATCGATGACACCGGGTTGTCTCGGGATGACACTAGAACGCTGGCGTACCCCGCATCGATCGGGATGTCAGCCCAGTTGCTCGGCAAAACACCGCGTAATGTCGTGGCCGACACTCCGCTCAGATAGAGTTGGCCGCAAACCGCACGCCTGCCCGCCGGAACGGTGAAGATATCGGCATCCGGCAACATAGACGACCAACCCCAGAAAATGCCATCTCCAGACACATCCGTAAAACCTGCCTCGGCATTGCCACTTGGATCACCACTTAAGAATATCGGGAGCCGGGTCCACATCCCACGTAAACCTAACGCCCAATCGAGCATATCACTAAAGGCCTGCTGGTAAGAGGGGTTGTTGCCGACAAACGGGTCGAAGTAGATCGCCGAATCATTGCCACCGAGTCCTGACGATAACAGTGATGTCGACCGATCAACAATCAAGTTGGCTACCGATACGTCTTGCCCGTCGATCCTCGCAGTCATAAGGGTGCCCGCCAGATCGCTATGTACGAGGCGGGCAGATGGGATCGGCGAAGCGTTTGCGTTTGTTACGGAACCCGCTAAAGCCGAGTTGGTTTGCATCAACGCCGGCACGGCCTCCAGCGGGCCCGAGCCGGTAAAGTCCACAAAGCCTGGCACACGGTAGCCGAGCAAGACGCCCATCACCTGTGTTACAAGGCTATTCCTAACCAAATAATCATCGATGGCGGCAACCAGATCGGCGTATTGAGATGCGTTAATCGTCTCGGCTATAGGCAAGTTCAAGCCCAACAGATTCGAAAACGGTGTGCCGCGTGCCTGACGATACTTTTCAGCCCAACCCACCGCGTCCGGGTCGGCGGCGTTATAAACCACCAGCCACCTAGCAGGCGCATCGGCATAGAGGCTGGGCGGCTCAACGGCAACCGTCCCGATGTAGCCATCACCTAAGCAGATCTCATCGAGATA
>JAJDCT010000183.1 GCA_029260695.1 Phycisphaeraceae bacterium | reverse complement strand
TGCTAGTAGCGGCGTCCTGCCAGATCCGGCATCGGCTACGCAGCCGGCACCAGGGGCGATCCTCTGGGGGGTTGACGTCCGATATTAGCGGTGATTTCCGAGAATCCAAGAGTTAAGATGGGAAATTTAGTAAAGAGAGGGAGAATATTCTGATCCGGCCTGATCTCCGCCGTAGACAGCCAGCCTCGGCCAAGCCGCTCGACTACACTGACACCCAACACGTCTCGCACACCAGGCACGCGGATCGGAAACATAGCCATGACCCGACATGCACTTACCGCTGGTTCCGTCCTGGCAGTTGGCCTGCTTCTTGCAGGTTTCAACTCTACAACACACGCTCAGGAATCCAAGCCGATCCCGGGCCCGCCAAATATCATCTTCATCTTCTCCGACGACCACGCTTCCCAGGCGATCAGCGCCTACGGCTCAACCATCAACCAGACGCCCCACATCGACCGCATCGCTCGCGAAGGCATGCGCTTCGATAACTGCCTGGTCACCAATTCGATCTGCGGGCCCAGCCGGGCCACCATACTCACCGGGAAATACAGCCACGCCAACGGGTTCTACACCAACAAAGACACCTTCGACGGCAGCCAACAGACCTTCATCAAACTCCTGCGCAATACGGGTTACAACACCGCCATGATCGGCAAGTGGCACCTCAAGAGCGACCCCACCGGATTCGACTACTGGCACATCCTTGTTGGCCAAGGACTCTATTACAACCCCCGCATGATCGACAACGGCACGCCCGTCACGCACCAAGGCTACGCCACCAACATCATCACCGATCTTTCGTTGGACTGGCTCGAAAACAAACGGGACAAGGACAAGCCTTTCGCCCTGATGTTCCAGCACAAAGCACCGCACCGCCCCTGGCGCCCCGGACCTGACCACCTCACGATGTACGACGACCAGACCGTCCCCGAGCCCGACACGCTTTTTGACGATTACCAGGGCCGGGGCACACCCGCCCGTACCCAGGAAATGACCATCGCCAAAGACCTCAATGAAAACGATCTGAAACTCAACACGCCCAAGGGCATGACCGACGCACAACTCGCCGCATGGCAGGCCGCATACGAACCTAAAAACGAAGCGTTTCGGCAAGCCAACCTTCAGGGCGACGACCTGGTCCACTGGAAGTACCAACGCTACATTAAAGACTACCTCCGCTGCGTCGCTTCGGTAGATGACAACGTCGGCCGACTGCTGGCTTACCTCGACGAGACCGGCCTGGCTGAAAACACTATCGTCGTCTACTGCTCCGACCAGGGCTGGTACCTCGGTGAGCACGGCTGGTACGACAAACGCTGGATGTACGAACCCTCACTCAAAACGCCCCTGCTCATCCGCTGGCCCGGCTTCGTCAAGCCCGGCTCCGTCAATCAAGCCATCGTTTCAAACCTGGACCTCGCACAAACATTCCTCCAGGCCGCCGACGTCGACCAGCCCCATGACATGCAAGGCCAAAGCCTCCTGCCCCTGCTGCGCGGCGGGTCTCCCTCGGACTGGCGAAAGAGCTTCTACTACCACTACTACGAATACCCCGGTTGGCACAGCGTCCGAAGGCACTACGGCGTACGCACCGAACACCACAAACTCATCTATTTCTACAACCTCGACGAGTACGAGCTCTACGACCTTAAGGCCGACCCCAACGAGATGCACAGTGTCTACGACGACCCGGCCTACACCGACACCCGCGCTGATCTGCACGCAGAACTGACCCGACTCCGCGAAAAATTCGCCGTCGGCGAAGACCCCGTCCCGATGCCAGAGCCCTGATGGACGAACCCGACTGATCTGCCGACAAGCCCTCATCCATCACGCGGGGCCCGCATACCCGCATATTTCAGCCCCAAAGACCACGAATGGCCGCATACGCGGGCTTCCGGGGGGGCGAGTGAAGGGCATACTAATCAGCCAGCCCGCATACAGCTCGCCCAGCCAGCAGTGGGGGGCTTCTGCTGGTTAGGCTTGTATCAGCCAGCCCGGTCGTGTTGGTTATATGGGCTACCCCAGCCCATTATTACACTCGCGCACACAACACCTCTGGCCTATGTCTCGCTTTGTGGCTTGCTTCATCAGGCCTCTTGCCAGGCCCCTGACAACCCAGTCTCCACGCTAGGCCGGGCCGTGATCGGATCGGGACGTTCTCGATCCTTCGTGTGCCAGGTTGTTTCGTTCCCCTCCAGAGTCGGCGTTCCCATCGCCGTCGCCCAGCATGTGCAACCGGGCGACGGCGGAACGCGGGCCACCCCCTGAACACTCCACGGTTTAACCCACACCCGACTCACACGGCTAAGCCCCGGCGCGCTATACTGCACACCATTCCCGCAGGAGCCCCGCCCCATGACGCGTTCATCCCTCGTGCTGACGTTGCTCGGCCCCGACCGCCCGGGCCTGGTCGAAACACTCGCCGCCACCATCGCCGATCACGACGCCAACTGGCTCGAGAGCCGCATGGCCAGGCTCGCAGGAAAATTCGCCGGCGTCCTGCGCATCGATGCCCCTCTCGAACAATGCCAGCCGCTGACAGACGCGCTGAACAAACTGCGCGACGCAGGCCTTAACGTCGTCGTCGAATCCAGCGACGGCCCCGTCTCGCCCACGCGCTCTCATCCACTTATCCTCAACCTCATCGGACACGACCGCCCAGGCATTGTCCGTGAAGTCTCACACGCCCTGACGCAACGCGGGGTCAACGTCGTCGAGTTCCATACACAGGTGGTCAGCGCCGCGATGACCGGCGACCCGCTTTTCAAGGCCACCGCCGAGCTACTGGCACCTGTCGATACACAGATAGACGAGCTACGCGACGCTCTTGACCAGCTCGCGCATGAACTGGACCTGGACCTGACGCTATCCCAGCCCGCAGATGTAGACCGTTGATTCGCTCTCGGGGCGCAAAAAACAGCCCCGCAATCCGTTGCGGGGCCGTGAGGGTAATGATGCGCCCGGAAGGGCGCTAGTCTGGGGTGCCTGCCTAGGCACTTACGCCGTGTGCTTGGCCTGCTTGTTGAAGACGTACAGCAGCACAGCAAACGCGAACAGGCCGACCAATCCATTCGACCCGAAGCTCGAGATCAGTTGGGTGATGTTCGCCACCACGTCCTGCCCGAAGAAACTCGTCGTCCCGAACAGGATCTGCACGAGCACCGCGACCGCGATCAGGCTGATGCCAAGCTCGATGGACAGGCCAATCACGCCACGTACGTTACCAATTACTTCTTTCATATTCAGGCTCCTTGCCTAAGTGATCCAGGGCCGAGCCGTTCACCGCCAACGCGACGACCGGGGACGCCCAGGAATGAACCCGGGGAATCCGGGGGCAGGGCCACATAGCCGCTGCCATACCACCCTGATCGTGCCGTCGGGTCCGATAGCCGCAGTTTTTTTGCGAAATATATTCAGCTAAAACGTGTATGCAGTGTCTGCATAATGACTTAAGATAATTATAACATCAGGGGAAACTCCCGCCAGGGGCAATTCTGAGATCAGACCATGCCCCTCCGCCACGTTGCCGGATCTCCCAAAAGTACCCCAACGCGTCTCGGGAGGTGCGGATACCGCGACACGCATTCAAACGTTGACCGCATTGAGTCCCATGTTGGGCAGAGATCACCGCTGTGAGACTGGGCAAGATGACTGGCCATCCTTTTGAATTCACCACACAAAACCCTTGACATGTTGAAGACGAATGTGGGATACTCGGGTATCGCCTACCTAGAGCTAGGCTAGTTACCCGGGGGGAGCGGGAGAAAGCAGGGCCGCTTACGAACTAGACCGAGCGCTATGTATACAGGGAGTAACCAATGGCCGGGAACATTTTGACGAAGTGCGCGACTCGTGTAGCCGTGTTGGGTATCGCATTATTCTTCGCTGTCGACCTTGAGGCCGCGGTGAGTTATCGCAAGGTGATCATGCTTGGAGAGCCGGCACCGGGCGCGGATCCGGGCTACGTATTCTCAACGACTAGTTACAGGTATCAGCTGACGATTAATGATTTGGGTCAAGTGGCTTTCAAAGGACAGATACACGACCCTGACCAACCCCGCACATTGTTGGGAATCTGGTCCGAGGGCTCCGGCTCGCTGGCCGAGGTGGTGCTGGAAGGGGATCAGCTACCCGGCCAGATTAGCTTTGGAGGATACGACCCTGATAGCCACGCGGTTGTGATCAACAACTCAGGGGCGGTGGCCCTGTCCAGTTCACTGGATAGGGTTTCGTTGGATGATGTCGAGGGTGGCGGAATCTGGATCGATCGGGCTGGCTCGCTCAGAGCTGTTGCAGTGGAGGGGGGTGGGTTTGGTCTGCCTCCAACTGATCGGTTGGATATGTATAGCCCGGTCTTGAATGACTTGGGGCACATGGCTTTCATGAGCATAATGCCTACCTTTGATGATTCCAACGATGAAGCGATCTTGTTAATTGGACCTGATGTGCTGCTAGCTCAGGAAGGCGACCCCGCTCCGGGGGCGGGTGACGACGTGTTCTTTGGAAACTTCCTCGACCCGTTTCAAGTCAATCCACCGAATTCCACATTCTCCGCAAGTACGCCGATCGTGATGAACAACGCAGATCAAGCCGCATTCTTCGGAAGACTCAAAGGTACAGGCGTTGACAGCACCAACGATACGGGGATCTGGTTCAGCCGACACAACGCATTGACGCTGATCGCCCGCGCCGGCGACCCGGCGCCGGGGGCCGAGCCGGGCGTGGTGTTTAGTAAGACGGGAGACTTCAATGGTTTCTACCACCAGGGCGAGATGACCATTAACAACGCCGGACAGATCGCGTTTGAAGCCACTCTCACCGGACCCGGCGTGATACCGAACGAGACCGGGATTTGGCTTGCCGACCAGGATTCGACCGAACTGGTGGCGCGTGAACACCATCCCGCGCCGGGGACCGAACCGGGCGTGGTGTTCAGCTTCTTTTGGTCTGTCCCCCAACTTGGAGGCGAGGGAACCGTCGTCTTTCCCGCTAATGTCGCGGGTCCTGGAATCGACGTGACAAACAATACTGGGTACTGGTACTATCGCAATGGATCGCTTGAAAAAATTGTAAAAGAACGTGATCCTGTGCCGGGGATGGGTCCCGGTGTTGAATTCATCGATATCGAATCGCTGGCGATCAATGAGTCTGACCAGATCATTTTCTTCGCCTCGATGCGCGGGCCGAGTGTGGATGACCTGCTCACCCGCGGACTCTGGGAAGTCGGCGAAACGGGATCGCTCAGGCCTATCATCAAGCAAGGCGATGTGATCGATATCAATGAGGATCCAGCAATCGAAGATCTCAGGACCATCAGTGGGTTATCCCCGGCGGGGCCGAGTAATAGCCCTGGGGACGGCCAGTCGACGTATTTTAATAGTGCTGGCCAGGTCGCTCTCAGTTTGAATTTTACCGATGGCAGCACTGGATTCTTCGTCGCGACCATCCCCGAACCGGGGACGGCGTGCTTATTCGCGCTAAGCGCAGCGTGGGGCATACACCGGCGTAGATCTGCTTGCTGACTCCCCCTGGGGACGGATTGAATATTCAGGGTTGACGATGAATGAGTTGTCGATGCGCCGATCGGGCGTCGTATATCTCAGCGCCTCTATCAAAGCCCAAGCCTCTGGCACCAGGCACAAAGCCTCAATATCCTCCGCGCACAAAAAAACGACAACCTCGCTATGGGTGGCAAGGCTGCCGATGGGGGGATTTTGTTCGGGAGGGGGTCCCGAACACCCGGACCCCGGAAAGGGGAGGGAGGGACTTATTAGGGATCGATCCCTGACAAGTGAACAGTTGGGTTTGTTTTTTCGTGACACGTTGCCGTGCCAGTATCCGGCCGCTTTCGCGGGTCGGTTAAGAATGCGTTGACAGATTCGTATTACGGATCGCTCCGTAAATACGATCTAAGGATATCCCTTAGAAAGGAGGTGATCCAGCCGCAGGTTCCCCTACGGCTACCTTGTTACGACTTCGTCCCAGTCACCGATCTCACCGTCGACATACCTGAATCGGTACGGCTTCGGGTGCTACCGGCTCCCATG
>JAJDCT010000182.1 GCA_029260695.1 Phycisphaeraceae bacterium | reverse complement strand
GAAAGTGCGCAGCCCGCCTCGATACAGCCACTTGGCCGTGGTCGCGTCGTAACAGGTGAGCATCGCGAACGGGTCGCCGGCCTTTGCCCAGCGGCGCAGGTCCCGTAGCGTGATCCGCTTGTCCTCGGGTGTTTCGCTCATAGGTGTATTGTAGCCGGTTGTGCGGGGATATCCTCAAGTAGTGGTCATTCGACTCCGGGATTGTGGGCGGTCGAGTCGGCCGGGGGGTCGGGGTCGAACTGGTCTGTGGGCGGGATAGCCAGCGAGACCAGCAGCGGCAGGTGGTCGGAGCCCGTGGGTTGGCCGATCCGGCGGTCGATGCAGACCCATTTCCGGCTGACCAGGCAGTGGTCGATCGGTAATAGCCAGGGCATCGACCGGGCCATCGGCCAGGTGCCTTGGTTACCCCAACCGTCGAGTGTGCTGATCAGTTCCCCGTCGCCAGTCAGGATCGAGAAGGCGTACGACCAGGGTGTGGTGTTCAGGTCGCCAATCACGATGTGCGGTTCGGTCTGCTGGCTGGCCCAGCCCTTGGCTTTTTTGAGGATCGAATCACGCAGTTCGGTTAACTCGGAGGAAACGGGCGGCGGCGGGTGGATACTTAGCAGTGTGACACGCCGACCATTTAACAACAAAGTCGCCTCGATCGATGGGCGCTGGGCATCATCTGAATCGGAGGCGAAGTCGAAGATCTGGGTGCTTTCAAGCTCTATGTTTTGGAGGCCTGCATCGTCACGGATAAGCATCGCCAACCCGAACGAACCCTCACCCGGCTGCGACGCCGCAACACGGTACTTTGTGTCTTCCTCACGCAAGACGTTGTCCCACCAGGCGTCCACCTCCTGCACAAAGACGATGTCCGCATTGCAGTTGCGGATCAGGTCTACGACACGGCCTCGATCTCTGTTTCTGTGCCAGACGTTGACCTGCGCCAACTTCAGGACAGCCGACCCCGACGGCACGGGGGTGGTCGTCGGTGCAAAGGTGGGCCAGATAAACAATCCGTTGATGATCAAGATCAGAAGCGCAAGCCCCGTCCGCACCCGGCGTCGCATCAGCAGCGCCACGATAAGGAGCCCACCACCGGCCAAGGTGTAATACACCGCGAAGTGTGAGGCCAGGTCCGCGACCCACCAGAAACGCCCCAGCAGGCTGAACAAAGTCCCGGCTAAGACACTCAGAATCCCCAGAGCCAATAGGTCATCCAGCCAGCGGGACCACAGACTTTTTCCCGGTCGCGTTTCGCTCAATACCGTCTCCTCGGGTATAAAATCCGCACTATGCCAATCAACGTCTGTGTCTATTGTTCGTCCAGCGACGCCATCGACCGCCGGTTTTTTGATGTCGCCCGAGACCTAGGTGCCGCGATCGGCCAACGCGGTGACACGCTGATCTACGGCGGCGGCAGCGTCGGGCTCATGGGCGAGGTCGCCAGAGCCTGCCACGAGCACGGTGGCAAGGTCGTCGGGGTGATCCCCGAATCGCTGAAGACCGCCGAGATCGCCTACCAACAAGCGGATGAGTTGATCGTCACCGAGACCATGAGCGAACGCAAGACCCTGATGTTCACCCGGGGAGACGCTTTCGTCATCCTCCCCGGCGGGTTCGGCACACTCGAAGAACTCGCCGAAGTCCTGGTCCTGAAAGTCCTGAAATACCAGGACCGCCCGATCGTCATCCTCAACTGCCACGGGTTCTACGACCCCCTGGTCGATCTGTTCGATCACTTCATCGAGAATAATTTCGCTAAGCCCAAGCACCGTGACTTGTATCAGATAGTCACGACGGTTCAAGAGGTGGTCGCCGTATTGAGCCCCACCCAATGATCGGCTGCACGCTGCCCGTGATGGCGTCCTGATCCGACCCTAGCGCGTGAAAACAAATCGGCCCCGGCGCGAAGACGCGACCGGGACCGGTGGATTAATCAAGAGCCGAAGCTCAGGGTTGAGGTGGCTTAATCTTCGTCGCTTTCGTGCTCGCCGTCTTCATCGTCATCGTCTTCGTCTTCATGTTCGTCGTCTTCATCGCCATCGTCATCGTGTTCACCATCATCGTCGTCATCGACCAGATGCTTGCCGGTCATGGCGTCGAACTCGACTTCTTTGATCTTCTGATCAATCAGAATCTTTACTTCGATCTCAAGGCCATCGTCCTCGAGCTCGTACCCGGCCATCACAGCCACACCCCCGGTCGCTTTTTCCGCGGCTTCGATGGCACCCCCGAGTGTGAGCTCGGCGGCCGCGATGCGGTCGGCCAAGACCCGGAGTTTGTGGCTACGGTCATGGCCCTCCTCTTCCGCCAGCGCGACCGACCCCGCCGCCATCCAGCCTCCCAGCACGATCGACACACCGACCAACGCGACGAACCCGAGGCGCATGCTTTGTCTTCGATTGTTCACGACTGTTACTCCTTGAAATAACGGTGGGCGAATTGGCGGCCACGGGCGCGGCCGCGCGGGGATATGCGATCAGCATAAATCCAAGCTTCACGGACCACAAGGCATATGTGATAGCCCTGGGGGAAAACCCCTACACCCACTCAATCACTATGGATAGACACCATTGAGTTAGACAACGACAAGCCGCTAACGACACTACAGGCAGGCCGAGTTAGATCGGCAAACAATACTGAGTATCAACTACGCTTCAGAAGCGTGGATGAACTGGCGATACAGGTTGGCGTAGGTCCCGCCGTGTGTGAGTAGTTCGTTGTGTGTTCCGCGTTCGGTGATCAGGCCCTGATCCAATACGAGGACCAGGTCGGCGTGACGGACCGTGCTCAGCCGATGCGCAACTACAAAGCTGGTTCGGCCTTGCAGCAATGTCGCCAGTGCCTTTTGAATCCGCGCCTCGGTCATGGTATCCACGCTCGACGTTGCCTCGTCGAGGATCAGGATGCGTGGGTCCGCGAGCATGGCCCGGGTGAAGCACACCAATTGCCGTTGGCCCAGAGACAGGTTCCCGCCGCGCTCACCGACCTGGGTGTGCAGGCCCTGCGGCAGCGACTCAAAGAGGTCCAGGCAATCGAGCTTCCGTGCCGCTTCGATTACCGCTTCATCACTCGCGCCGCTGTGACCGATCCGGATGTTGTCCATCACGGAGCCGGTGAACAGGAAGTTTTGCTGTAGCACGATCCCGATCTGCTGGGTCAGAGATCGGCCGCGGATCTTGCGTATGTCGATGCCGTCGATCAGCAGGGCGCCATGGGTGGGCAGGTAGAACTTGGCGATCAGGCTGGTGATGGTGCTCTTGCCGCTGCCGGTGTGACCGACCAAAGCCACCGTCTGGCCGGGCTGGGCAACGAAGTTGATGCCGTGCAGCACGGGCGTGTCCTTGATGTACTCAAAACCCAGGTCATTGAACTCGACAAGGCCGCGGATCTGTGGTGGGTCGATCGCGTCTGGGTCGTCGAGTTGCTCAGGCTCGCTATCGAGCAGCGCAAACACCCGCTCGGCACCGGCCATCGCGGTCAGGGCCATGTTGTACTGCCGACCGATCATCGTGATCGGCCCGAAAAAACTGGGGACCATAAAAAAGAACACCCACATCGCCGCGAACTGCTCCTCGGCCGTCCCCCCGCCGATCGGTAAGCCGACCAGCACCTTGTACCCCCCGAGCACCAACAGCACCGCGATGAACAACTGGTTGTTCAGCTCGATCAATGGCAGGAACACGCCCACCAGCTTGTCGGCGCGGAGGTTGTACCCCGCG
>JAJDCT010000181.1 GCA_029260695.1 Phycisphaeraceae bacterium | reverse complement strand
CGGTGGCGTTTTGTGGAAGGGGCCGACGTCTATGTTGAAAAAGGCAGTGAGATCCAGTTCTATCACTCGACGACCAAAGACCACAAGGCGCAGTTGTGGTTCCGACCGCACCAGTGGCCGGCCGAAGTCCCCGACGACACGCTGTCGTTGAACCTGGTGACCGGTCGGGTGATCGAGCACTGGCACTCCGGGACAATGACCATGCGCGTGCCGCAGTTGCGCCGTGCCATGCCGGGTGCCTACGTCGAGATGAATCCGGATGACGCCCAGGACCGTGGGATCAGCAACGGTGATGTGGTCCGCTTGACCACACGGCGCGGTGAGATGGAGTTGCCCGCCTGGATCGACGGCCGGGCCAAGCCCATGCGTGGCCAGGTCTTCGTGCCATTTTTCGATGAATCTGCTCAGATCAATGACCTGACGCTGGACGCGATCGACCCGTTCTCCAAGCAGCCGGACTACAAGAAGAGTGCGGTAGAAGTTACCCGGTTGGATCAGCCGAGCCCCTACACGCTGGAGGACTCTAAGTGAGCCGATCCAGCGGACAGAATGCCGGGGCGGCCGGGCCGAATGGCGCGTCGCGTGGGTGGGTGACCCACGTCGTGTTGGGAGGCGTCGGCGGCATCGCGTTGACGGGGATGCTGCTTGGTTTCTACGACTCGGTAGCCCCGAACCTTCAGCCGGACTTCAGCACCCCTCGCGATACCGGCAACGTAGTCAGCCAGACCGTGCCGCAGGCGGTGACGTATTCGGATATGAAAGACGCCGGGTTCAGCACCAACGCCAGATGGCAAACCCCGTGGCCCAGTACGGGAGACGACCCGACGCGTTTCTATGGCTCAACACCCACCGACGCCCAGAGCCGTGAGGCTGTTAATGGCCAGCGTGCCCAACGCCGTGCGTTCAACGGCGCGCCGCCGGTTGTCCCCCACGCGGTCGACCAGCAAAGCGCAGCGTCCTGCCTGGTCTGCCACGGGGAGGGTTTGAAAGTCGGCCAAGTCGTCGCGCCCAAGATGAGTCACGAAGCCTACCTCAACTGCACCCAGTGCCACGTCGAATCCGTCAACCGCGCACTGCCACCGACAACCGGCCCGCGCGCCGCCGGCAGCTTGTTTCAGGGCCTAAGCACCCCCGGACCGGGTGAACGCGCCTGGCCCGGAGCGCCGCCGACCATACCCCACACCACATGGATGCGCGAAAACTGCAATAGTTGTCACGGCACACTGGCGGACAAGGGCCTGATGACGAGCCACCCCTGGCGCGGCAGCTGCGTGCAGTGTCACGCCCCGTCGGCCGGGCTGGACCAGCGGCAACCGTTAAACGCTGAACGTCCCCCGTTGGCGTTGCCGCAGGAAGTCAGGGAGTAAGCAGGGTGGGCAAACTATCCCGACGAGAATTGTTGTTTGGCCGACTCCGCGCCGGTGTTTCGCGCGCGGTGCCCCCGGCCACTGAGACTCCCCAACAAGACGACGCGCCCAAAGTCGCGGTCATCCAGGGTCGACACTGCCTGGCGTACCGTGAGTTGATGTGCTCGACCTGTTTTGAACGCTGCCCGGAGAAGGGAGCGATCGTGGTCGAGCGTGGGATCCCGCAGGTCGTCACCGACCGATGCACCGGCTGCGGCGATTGTCAGGACGTCTGCCCCGCGCCGACCAATGCCATCCTCATGACCCGCCCCCGCACCGCGATCAGTCGGGGTGGAGCATGAAAGAGCTGCCACAACTGCACGAACATGTTCTGGACGACACGACCGTCGATCAGCTTTTCGTCGATATCGCTGAGCTGACCCGCGTGATCGAAGTCATCCCCAAGACCAACGACCGCGGCTATGTCAGCGACCAATCGATCCCCCTGGATCAGGCCCGGCAGATGCTCCGAAGCCGAGACTGCCGGGCGATTCAGATCCGTTACGTCCACGCAGGTGCCCAGTGGTGGGACACCCTGATGCCCCAGCCGGAAGGCACGCGCATTGTGCGGATAAGGCACGACCCCAACGACCATGCTTGATGCGCAAGACAGGCCGATCCGATACCTGAGGCTTTCGCTGACCGAGGCCTGTCAGATGCGCTGCGTGTATTGCCGGCCGTCGATACTCACCCAATCAAAGCAGGCGGGTCGGCTCACCCCAGACGAGATCGAGACCCTTGTCCGCCATCTGGTCGCCGAGCACGGGCTGATGAAAGTTCGGCTGACCGGCGGCGACCCGACCGCACGGCCAGACCTGATTGAGATCATCGAACGGCTCGCAAGCATCGACGGGATCAGCGACCTGGCGATGACAACCAACGGCCTGTCGCTGGCATCACACGCCAATGACTATGCAAACGCCGGCCTTGGCCGAGTCAACGTCAGCCTCGATTCGCTAGACCCTAAGCGGTTTGCACAGATTACCGGTGTTGATGCGCTAGGGCGTGTGCTTGCCGGGATCGACGCGGTGATTGATGCCGGGCTCACCCCACTAAAACTCAACACGGTCGTCCTCAAAAACGAAAACCTCGCCGATCTCCCGGCGCTGGTGGCATACGCGGCGACGCACGGCGTCGAGATCCGATTCATAGAGCTGATGCCGATGGGCCCCCTGGCGGAACACTGGGTCGACCGGTATGTGCCAGCGTCACGGATGCGAAACGCCCTGGCGCAAGTGGCCGCAGGGTGGCAAACCACGGCGCAGGGTTCTGACTCCGCGCAAACCTACGACGTCACACTCCACGACGGCCGGCAGGCACGCGTCGGGTTCATCACCCCGATGAGTTGCAATTTCTGTAGTGCCTGCAACCGCCTACGGATCACGTCCGACGGGTCACTGTACCCCTGCCTGATGGATCAACCCCGTGGCAACCTAACCGACGCCATCCGCCCGAAGTTCGACGCCGACCGATTCGACCGGTTACTCTCTGTCGCCATACAGGCCAAGGCCCCGGAGCACCCCGTTACCGGCGTCGCGGTCATGACACAAATCGGAGGCTGACTTATGAGTGACCCCACCAGGTTGCCACAGACCTACAAAGACTTCATCACCAAGTTCCCCGCGTTAGGGGCGGCGCACGAGTCCGTCGCCAAGACGATTGATGCGGTGGGCCCGCTGGACGCCAAGCAATGTGCCTTGGTCAAGATGGGCATCTGCGTCGGTGCGAATCTCGAATCCGCCTTCCGAAGCCATGTCCGTCGAGCGATTCAGCATGGGGCGACCCCCGAGGAGATCGAACAGGCCATCCTCCTGGGGATGAATACCGTCGGCTTCCCACGCACGGTGGCCGCCTGGCAGTGGGCGTGGAAGCAGATCGAGCGTGATCGCAGCGAGGCGGGGTGAGCCGATCGAGGGCTCCCAAAATACCGTCCTATCTTTGTCAAACGTAAGAATGCTCCCACACACACGGTCTTATATAACGTTGTGGTGAGATGACTATTATTTTTTGTCGTCCCTCAAAGCGCAACACCATCGTTTAAACAGGATGGGGCACGATTTATATTTAGATGGGTTAGGATTTTGTTACTATTTCAGGCTCAATATTAAGTGAATGGATGCATGTTGGACTTGACCTGCTCACCGATATTGTTAATATGTGGCTGTTGGAACTGACGGTGACGGGTCGCCTGTCACGTTGGAGCCAACCGATCCGTGAAATAGCGGGTCGAAAAACATTGCCCCCGGAAAGGCTCGGCTTGGACTTCGGTTCTTGCCGGGCCTTATTTTTTAGATGAATTGCCCAATCAGTGCTAGATTCGTCGCTGGCCCAAGGGCACCCAAAATCCCACCTCAAGGCTGATACACCGCTGTACACCCCTCGGCCTCTCCGATGCAGGTTTCTACGAGGGCGACGCCTCGGGGCAGTTGTTTGGCGACCGCCAGGGCGATCTGTTCGGCGACGCGCTCGGCGCTAGGGTTGATGGCTTCATTGGCGAACGGCGGGAGGTCGTTGAGGTGTTTCCCGTGCCAGGGATCGAGCACGGCGTCGACTATCTTCTCCAACGCGTGGAAGTCCATGACGCAGGCCATGGCGTCGAGTTGATCGCTCTGCACTGTCACGGCAACAGGCCAGTCGTGGCTGTGCGTTGGCTCGTAGCTGCCGTCGGGCAGGCGAAGGGCGTGGGAAGCGGTGAACGAGGTTTCGGTGATGATCTGGTAGGTCGGCATGGGGTATCTATCCGTAAGCCTTGTTTCTCGGATTCTTTCGGGCTGGTCCGGTCGTGGTGGGTGGCCTACACTTTCGCCCTATGACGGGATCGAAGCAAACTCAGAAGCCGGGGGCGGTATCCGACCCGA
>JAJDCT010000180.1 GCA_029260695.1 Phycisphaeraceae bacterium | reverse complement strand
GACCAGGAGGCTGATGGCGGCGATGGAGAAAAGGGTCCACTTCCAGATGTTGGCCTGTGCGCGTGCGGCGCGGAGGACGGCCAGGGGGACGAAGAGGTCGTAGTCGCCGTCGGGGTGGAAGTGGGTCATCATGCGTTCGATGCCGGCCGCCACGGATTCGACGTTGTCGATGTTTTCCACGGCGACGAGTATGCGGTGCAGCTCGACCTGCTCGGCCTGGAACGATCCGGAGGCGCGGCGGATCATCAGGTCGGAGTAGCGTTCCTTGGCGACATTGATGGGGATGTAGGCATCGACTTCGGAGTCGGGGGTGCGTCCCCCGCCGGAGGCGGATTCGTTTCTGACGATGCCGATGACTTCGTAGAGGTCGGAACTGACCTGGACGGATTCGCCGATGACGCTGGAGGCTGCGAGTAGCTTGCGTGCACCGGACTCGGTGAGCACGCAGATGTTGGCGGAAGAATGGAGGTCGCGATCGAGCATGACCCGGCCGGCAACGACATCGCGGGGGACCAGCTCGAACCAGTCGGGTGTGGTCCCGACGATGCGTAGCTCGGCGGACCGTTCGCCGAAGAATGTATTCTTGCGTATGTCCTTGGTGGGGACGGTGCGTTCGACATCGCTGAAAGTTTCTCGGATCCTCCGTTCGTCGTCGTAGAACAGGCCGTAGGACTTGACCATGGATCGGTTGCCGCTTGCGGCCTGGTCGTCGGCGTTCTGCTTGCTGGTGAGCATGATGTTGTTGGAGCCCAGAGCCTTGATCTCGGCGAGGGCTTTTCGGCTTGCGCCTTCCCCGACGGCGAGCATGGCGACGACCGCGCCGACACCGAAGACGACCCCGAGCATGGTCAGGCCGGAGCGGAGTTTGTGCAGCAGCAGGCTCTTGACGCCGAGGCGGAGCATGCGGTAGAGCTTGGAGGACTGCATCAGGCGAGTTCTCCGATGCTGAGGGCGTGTGGGCGGGATACGAACGGATTGGCTGCGCTACACCGGACGGGGGGCACCGCGTGGCCGCGGCGGCTAAACGGGAGGAGACGACAGCGGCTAAACAAGGGGGCGTGATGGTGGTTAAAACGTGGGTGTCCGCTGCGGCTCACCGGGAGGTGTTCCGCGTCTTCGTTGCGTTTAGACCGCAACGTGGGGGCAGGAAGACAGCAGTGCATCAGGCGTCCCTCTCAATCCGGTCGATGATGCCGTCGCGCATGTGCAAGCGGTGTTGGGCGTGGGCGGCGATGTCTTGCTCGTGTGTGACCATGATGATGGTCTTGCCGCGTTGGTTGAGTTCGTCAAGGAGCGACATGATCTGTGAGCTGGTTGACGAGTCGAGGTTGCCGGTGGGTTCATCGGCAAGAAGGACGGGAGGGTCGTTGGCGAGGGAGCGTGCGACGGCGACTCGTTGCTGCTGCCCGCCGGAGAGCTCGCTTGGGCGGTGATCGAGGCGGTCGCCCAGCCCGACCTGGTCGGCGAGGACCGCGGCGTGATCGGCGCTGCGTTCGGCCTCCCAGCCGAGGTAGTAAAGCGGCAGCTCGATGTTTTCCCTAACCGTTAGTTGCGGGATCAGGTTGAAACTCTGGAAGATGAAGCCGAGGTGGCGGAGGCGGAACTCACTAAGTGCATCGTCATCGAGCTCAGCGACGTCTTGCCCTTCGAGGTGGTATGTGCCGGAGGTCGGGCGGTCCAGGCAGCCCAGGACGTTGAGCATGGTGCTTTTACCCGAACCCGAAGCGCCGAGTATGGCCCAGAATTCACCGCGCCCCAGTTGCAGATCGACGCCGGCGAGCGCGTGGACCTGCTGAGTACCCATCTGATAGGTCTTGCGCAGGTCGGATAGCTCAATCAGTGGGCCGTGGTTATCCGTGCGCTGGTCAATGCCCGCACCGCAAGCGGTGTCAGCATTGTCGGCGCGGGGTGTGGCGTTATGAATGGGCCGGTCGGTCATGCTACTTCTGTTCGTCACCGCCGGCTGATTCACGGCGTTGGTCCCGTTGCTGCTGCATCTGTTTGCGCATCGCTTCGCGTTGTTCGGGCGTCATGTTTTTCATCTTCTCACGCCTCTCTGCGATCTGCTCGGGGGTGGGCCGGCCTTGTTGGCCTTGTGCGTTAGTCCCCTCACCTTGCTTCTCGGGCCGCCCTTGTGGCTTGGCTTGGGCGCCGGGGCTTGCTTGAGGTTCTACAGATGTGGATTCGGATTTCGGCGTGGTGTCTGTTTTTGCCGCAACACCCTCCACGCCCTCGCCGTCTGTCGCCTTGGTGTCGTTCCCATTGGTGACCTTATCAAGCGGGGGGTTGGTCAGCACACGGTCGCCTTCCGCCAGGCCGGAGATGATGTGGATGTAATCTTTATTGTCGAGCCCCAACTCGACCTCGACTGGTACGGCCTTGCCGCGGCGTTGCACATAGACGATCGGTTTGCCGGCCACGCGGATCACGGACTGGACGGGGACAGATAAAGCGTCTTCGAGTTGCTGAACGATGACCTGCGCTTTGCAAGTCATGCCGGTACGGACGCCTTGGAGCTCGCCGTCGAAGTGGATCTCGGTGTTGTAGACCTTCAGGTCGGGGTTGCCGCGCCAGAAGTTCTGAGCGTCTGGCAGGGGTGCGATACGTGCAACCTTCCCGTAGAACTCTCTGCCGGGCAGCGCGTTGATTGTGACACGTACGTGTTGGCCGACCTGTGCTTTCTTGAGGCTTGACTCGTGGATCTTGATATTCACGAGCATGGATTTGGCGGTGGGCAGGAGGATCAGCTCTTCGCGCTCACGGACCATGCGGCCGGCCTCGAGGGGCTCGTCGTTGCCTCGGTGGCTGTCCCGCCCGGTGGTCGCGTAGATCACCATCCCGGCGGCGGGCGAGAAGATCTTAGTCTTGCTGATCTGGTCCTCGTTCTTGGCGAGCTTTTCTTTCTGACGCTTCAGCTCGGACTGCTTGGCCTTGAGGTCGGCCTCCTCTTGCACGCCGTTGGCAAGCGCCTGGCGCTTAACACGTCCAAGCGCCATCTTTGTCTGGTCCACGTCGCTTTCGAGTTCACGGACGCGACGCTTGTAGGTGAATTTCTCCAGTAGATTGAGGTCGGCCAGGGCGGACTTGAGGTCCAACTCGGCCCGGTCACGCCTAAGCTCGTCGCGGGTCTTGTCCGCCTCGGAGATGTATTTCTCGTCGTACAGGCGGATCGACCATTCCGCGGTACGCTGGGCTTCTTTAAGGTCGCCTTCCGCAAGCTTGATCTTCGCATTCATCTCGTCGAGCTGCTTGGGATACTCACCTTCGACATACTTCTTAAGATCTTCGATGGCGAACTCGTAGTCGAGCTCGGCCTTGGCGACGTCGCTCTCGCCCTTGCTCTTGGTGATTTCCAGATTCTCACGTGCGCGGATAAATGATGCTTCGGCGTTCTGCACACGGATCTCTTGATCGACCAGGTTGTCTTGGAGTTTGCTGACATCCAGCTCGACAAGCAGGTCGCCCTCTTGGACGTGCTTACCTTCTTCGATAAGCCAGATGATGGTGGTTTGGCCTTCGACCTCACTCTTGATGACGACCTGCTCGCGTGCCTGGATCGTGCCGGACTCGGTGACGTGGATGGTCAATGGGCCCCGCTTAGCGATATAGATGGGGCCGTCCTCAGCCGTGCCGTCGCCCCCCAGCGCTCCGCCGAACAGCCAAACGCCCATCACCAGGACCAACGCCGCCCCGCCGCTCAGTGCCGGCCAACCGCGCCACCAGGGCACGGCCTGGGAGCCGTTGCTAGTCTTATTCGTTGTTGTTGTGATCGTCGCTGTCATCTGGGACCTCCTTCGGATTATACGTCCGCCACAGCCCCTGCTCGTTTACTTCTAACTTCCCCATGTCACGCTGAATCTGAAGCTCCGCGATCCGGTAACTCACCAGGGCCGCGGTCAAGGCGTTTTGCGACTGTACCAGGTCGTTTTTGGCGTCCAGCGCGTTGCGGATACTGCCCCGCCCCGCTTGCAACAGCAGGTTCGTGCTGCGGACCCGCTCCTTGGCCAGCTCCACAGCCCCGGCCTGGATGTGCAGCGACTCGCGGAACTCCAACAGGTCGCGCAAGATATTACGCACGCTAAGCTTCACTTGATCTTCCGACGATTGTAGATCCCGAACCGCGCGCTTCAAGTTGATCAGGCTGATGCGGTAGGCGTTGCGTTCGCGTGTCCGCTCCAGGGGCAGGTCGACGGTCAGCAGCGCGTCGTAGATTCCTTCATCAACCCGCGGGTCGAATTCATCCCGTGAACCGGCGGAAGACAGCGACCGACTCTCCCCCGCAGACGCCCGGCCAAGCAGTGTCAGCTCCGCACGCAACGCGTCGGCGGCTACGACTACTCGGCGTTGAGCATCATACACGCGCCCCTGCGCGATACGCAGATCGAGCCTGTTTTTCAACGCCAGGTCGGTAGCCACCGGCACCGCCAACTCCATCGGGCCGGCACCCTCCCCGCTTGGCACGACCAGCGTCACGGGTGCGTCCGCAGGCAACGCCTCTTCGGATGACGACTGTGTGTCAAGACGCGGCAACAACGATTCCCGCACGTCCTCCGCCAACCGGGACAACTCGTCACGATCCAGCTTGATGTCGGCATCGGTCGGCAATCCCATCGTGACTTTGAACGAATCCAACCTCCGCTCATAAGACTGCTGTGCCGAGATCCAACGCTGCCGGGCGCGGAGCTCGTCCTGCAACGCACGATCAACTTCGATCTGCGATTGACTCCCGGCCTCGGATTCACGCTTGACCTGACGCACGGTCAGGACAAGCCCACGGTAGTTGTCCTCTTCGTTCTTTACGCGGTCGATCTGCTGCAGCACCGCCAGGTAATCGCTGGCGATGTCCACCGCAAAAGTCCGCTTGAAGCGCTCGAAGTTGTAGATCGCATAAAGCGCATCACGCTCGGCCTGGGTCAGCGGCTCGGCGACAATGTGGGCACCGGAACCACGCAAAAGCGGGATCTCCACCGATGTGTCGGCTGACAGCGCGTTGCTCGATGAGCGGTCCTGCGACAGAAGCTTGACCACGTCCAGCGTGATTGCTCCGGTCAGTGTGATGCCGTTCTTGAACCGCTGAGTCATATCGAAACTCGTGCTTGAGTCGATACCCGAGACCTCCGGGCTGACGCCGGCATCGTGTGTGATGTCGCCACTACTGACCCCGGCGAACGTCGTGCGGAACGCATCACGCTCAAGGTCCAGGGCCAACGCCGCCCGGTACACGCTCTCTTTCTGGTCTTGATACTCTCGGCTGTTCCCCGCAGCCACACGCAACGCATCGATCAGGGTCATCTGCAAAGCAACGCCCGGCACGACAACCAGCAAACCGTCACCCTCGCCACTGCCCTCTTCCAGATATCCGTCGTCCGGCCAATGATCGATGGGCTCAAGGTCCGCTGCGCCAAGTGACGCCGCGTGAGAACGTGCCAGCTTCTGCGCCTCCATCAACCGACGACGCAGTGTGTCCGACGGCTTCTCGATCGAGAAAGGCTCCTCTCGGCCAAACGCCTCGAACTGTTTCTGCCTGATGATCCCCCCCGCCGCGTCGTCCGCCTCACGCCGGTAGTCCCCGGGCTTACACCCATGTAACAGCAGCGATCCCAGGACACCTCCGCCCAAAGCAATGATCAGCCACGTCCGACGGTAAGTGCTTGAGTTACTCATTAGATACAGTGATCGCATCGGGTGGGCCAACCGGCTGTATACCGATCCTTATTAATAAGGACGCACCGATACCGTTCGGATTTCGCAGACCCGTCGTAAAGATAACGCGAAACCCCCGCCATGTATTGCGACGGACACCCGGCCAGTGGCATCTGACCCGCCCGCGACTGCATTATATGGCCTGAGCGATCTAATATGAGGTTTATCCAACCCTCCTGCCCCAAAGCATTTGCGTCGCCTGCCTCCTCCAGCCGGGATCATTGTCGCGGCGAAGGCTCACGACCTTGACCCCCTGCGCCCATCCTGCTAAAACATGCCCCACAGGATGCGGGGTAGAGCAGCCTGGTAGCTCGTCGGGCTCATAACCCGGAGGTCGCTGGTTCGAATCCAGCCCCCGCTATTTTAAGTGTCGATTTGACAACGGTTTGCCGATTTGGCGGGCCGTTTTTCTTTGTCGGGGCTTTACCCCGGAGGTCGTAAGCCGGTCGAGGCGATCGGTTATCCATTGATATGCAAAGAGTTGCAATTCGATAGGCTGCTTCACCGAAAGCCTTTGCCCCATACATTGCCCCACACGGATAGTTGAGGCGCTCAGAACAGCACCTGAAACTGGGTGCGAACCGCCATCGCGTCTTCGGCACCCGCGATCAGACCCAGACCGCTGCTCCTGGCGCTGGCACCGAACGGGTTGTATATCAGTGACATTTCGCTGAGGCAGATCACATCTGCCATGAACTTTGTACGGTGGCCATTGATCTAGTAGTTCACGCCCTCACCACTAACGGAATTGAATAGCCGAGCCAGGCCTAACTGTTTTCTAACACAAGGCCGGTATGATCGTGCTATCTTCATTTGATCACTTTCGGCTCGGTTGCGGATCGAAATTCGAGACTCGTGATGACAGCATGTGAGACACGAAGAAACGTGTCATCTGCATAGTGTGCCCGGTGATCGTTAAGGCAGGTGATCGCTATGAACCAACCGAAATCCCCTGACCAGCCTTCGCTTCTGGTCGTTGAAGATGAGCAGGACCTGCTTGAGGTGCTAAGATTTAGTCTGTCTCGCGAAGGCTTTTCTGTACGTACCGCGGAGAACGGTGAGGACGCGATACGCTTGGTTCGACAGCAGATGCCTGATCTGATCGTGCTTGACTTGATGCTTCCTACGATCGACGGGTTGGCGGTCTGCCGGGCAATCCGGTCTACAGAGAAGACCCGTGATATCCCGATCGTGATGCTGACGGCCCGCGGCGAGGAGGCGGACATCGTTCGTGGCCTGGAGGCCGGGGCTGATGACTATGTGACCAAGCCTTTTAGTCCGAAAGTTCTGATTGCACGGATCCATGCCGTGCTGCGTCGCTCGACATCGGTGGGTGAGGGCATCGTGGAAGTTGGGCGGGTCCGGTTGAATCCCGAGCGTCATGAGGTCGTGGCTGACGATAAGCGTGTAGACCTGACGGCGACAGAATTCAGCCTGCTAAAGTTGCTGATGTCCAAGCCAGGACGGGTCTATACACGGCAACAGATCATCGACTCGCTGCATGACGGCTTCGCGGCGGTGACTGACAGGTCCGTGGATGTGCAGGTGGTATCTCTACGGCGTAAGCTGGGCACTGCGGGCGAGCGGGTCCAAACCGTCCGGGGTGTGGGCTACCGGTTTGGTGAATAGGCCGGTGGTCTGACAGGGCAAACGCTTGAGGATTCTGTGCGTCGGGGCGTGGACGGGTACGATTTATATCATGCGATCGACCGATATACTCAGCTTACTCGCTCATCAGGAGACCTCGGCCGGGACCGTGGCGGTATTGATCGGCGCAGCGATATTTGCGGGAGTCATACTGGTGATCATGGTGATGATCAGCAGGTCGATCCGCGAACTGCGCAAGGGCGCGGAGCGTTTCGCAGGCGGTGACCTGAGCAAGCGGATCGCTGTGAAAGGGCCCTTGCAACTGGCGGGGTTGGCCGAGTCCTTGAACATCATGGCCGGGCAGTTGGCGGACCGGCTCTCCACAGTGATCCGGCAGCGCAACGAGTTGGGCGCAGTCCACGGATCGATGGTCGAGGGTGTGCTAGCGATCGATCGTGAGCAAAACATCCTGAGTCTGAACCGGGCCGCATCGGCGATGCTTTCTCTGGATGTGACTTCGGCCATCGGACGGAGCATCTACGAGACCGTGCGAGATGCCGAGCTTCAGCAAGTGATCCAACAAACACTTGATAAGAACACCGCTGTCGCGGGCGAGATGACACTCAATAAGCCGAGCACAGATCCGGACGAGCCCGGGGAACCGCAGGAGCGTACGATCCAGCTCCAAAGCGCCCTTTTGCGCGACGAAGACGGCCAGCAAATTGGGCTGGTGCTGGTGTTGCATGACGTGACACAGCTTCGCCGGTTGGAGTCGGTCCGCCGGGACTTTGTCGGGAATGTATCGCACGAGGTGAAGACCCCGGTCAGCGCGATCAAGGCCGCGGTGGAAACACTTAAGGACCTGCCGGACCGCGACAGCGATGATGCACAACGGTTTCTTCAGATCATCTCGCGACAGTCCGATCGATTGGCCGCTATTGTGGACGACCTTCTGAGCCTGGCGCGTATCGAGCAGGCCGGAGATGAGGGTCTTAAAGATACACGTCCCTCGGCACTTTGGCCGGTAGTTGCCGTGGCGATTGAGACATGCCAGGCGGGTGCGGACTCTAAGCAGATCCATCTACACACGGAGTGTGACCGAAGTGTTCAGGCACTGATCAGCGAGCAGCTTCTAGCACAAGCGATCGTCAACCTGATAGACAACGCGGTGAAGTACAGCGATCTAGACACATCCGTCCTGGTGCGTTGTGACGTGACAGGCGGCGAGGCGGTGATCAGCGTCACCGATCAGGGCCGGGGGATCGAGCCCAAGCATCTGCCTCGTGTGTTCGAGCGGTTCTACCGGACGGACAAAGCTCGCAGCCGGGAGCTCGGCGGCA
>JAJDCT010000179.1 GCA_029260695.1 Phycisphaeraceae bacterium | reverse complement strand
GCCTCGCGGAGCAGGCAGAAGTGGTGGATGCGGTCTTCGAGGGATTCGATGTGGCCGTAGAGCATGGTGGCGTTGGACATCAGCCCGAGTTTGTGTGCTTCGCGGTGGACGTCCAGCCACTTGTCGCTGCGGATCTTGCCTTTGAACGCTTCATCGTGAACCCGGTCATCAAACACCTCGGCCCCGCCACCCGGCAGCGAACCTAACCCGGCGTCTTTGAGATCACGGAGCACACCTGCCAGGTCGTTGGGCCTTTTGCTGATCCGGGCCAGGTGGACGATCTCGACCGCGGTGAACGCCTTGATATGGATCGCCGGTACCGACTCCCGGATCGCCGTGAGCATGTCGGTGTAGTAAGAGAACGGCAAAAACGGGTGCAGCCCCCCGACGATGTGCAACTCCGTTGCCCCCGCCTCGGCCGCGCCTTTGGCTTGCTCAACAATCTTCTCGACAGAGTCTTCATAGGCCCCGTCCTGCCCGGTCTTGCGGTGGAACGCACAGAACTTGCAGGACAGCGCACAGATGTTGGAGTAGTTGATGTGCCGGTTGACGTTGTAATAGGTGGTCCGTCCGTGCAGGCGATGCCGGACGTGATTAGCCAGCTCCCCGATCGTCCAGATGTCCCGCGAACGCAACAGTGTCAACCCATCCTCGGGGCTTAGGCGCTGTCCGGCGTAGACCTTCTCCGCGATGGGTTTGAGGCTGGGGTCTGTCATGGGGTGTATCATAGCAGCCTGCCAGCAACGTTATGTCAGACTCGTAAAGATCCTCGACTATTCTAGACCCTAAACCCCAGACCCTATACCCTCCCGTCATGCAGATCATCGGCCACGGCATCGACATCGTAGAAACCGCACGGGTGACGAAGATGCTCAAGGACCACGAGCCGCGGTTCCTGAGGCGGTGCTTCACCGAGGGTGAGCAGGCGTATGCTGCCGCCAATCCCGCGCGGCGGGCGGAGCACCTGGCGGGGCGGTTCGCGGCCAAGGAAGCCATCCTCAAGGTGCTGGGTACCGGCTGGTCCAACGGGATCGCGTGGACGGATGCTGAAGTAGTTCGAGAGACGTCCGGCAAGCCAACGGTCCTGCTACACGGGCGGTGCGCTGAAGTGGCTGCCGAGTTGGGGGTCACGGCCTGGCACCTGAGCATCAGCCACACCGGGGCCTACGCCACCGCCAGTGCGATCGGGGTGGGGGAGTGATGCCGGGTTCGGCTGCTGGGGATCGGGGAACGGCGATGGACGCGGATGGGCACAAATTGGCCCATGAAGTCGTAAATCCAAAGATTGCAGGGTAAAAAGAGTTAGCCGAAATGAACGCAAATGAACGGGAATAGGAAGAGAGTGGTCGGGTTACCACCGTGTTCCCCATTTGCGTTTATCCGCGTTCATTTGCGGCCGATGTCTTGCCTGTATTCTTCATGGATTCGCGGTTATCCTGATAGTTGAAACCATGACCCCACGCCGCCGAGACAACACGCCGCCTTACGAGATCATGGGCAGCCAACCGGTGAAGCCCCAGGTGTCAGGCCGTGGGCCCCGTCCGGGCTCAGGATTTGGGACTGGGTTCGGAGGATTCGGGCGGTCTCTGTTGGATGCCTGGCACGCAGGTGCAAGCGAGCCCTTGACGCTGCGGGTGCCGCGTGGGATGGCACTATTTTTGATGGCTGGGCTGATTGGATTGCTGATCCTCGCCTACGCCGTGGGGCACAGCCGCGGTGGCTCGGCGGCCGAGAAGCGGGTTACGGCTGAACTAACCCTCCAAGGCCCGGGATACGTCCCCCCGCAGCGATCTGTGGATAGTCAGGACCAGGATGGGCCGCCGACACCAGTCAAGCCTACCGCAAGCGGGGGAGGCGATTCACGCACACCGGGCTTGAACTACCTGATCCTGCCCCCTAGTCCCCCTCAGGAGGCCCAGAGGCTCCAGGCCTTCCTGGCGGAGCGGCAGGTTGAAGTTATGGTCGGTCCACGTAATAATAAGGGGCTCTGCCAGGTGATCGCCCTCAAGGGCTTCACCAGCCAGCAATACCGGGACACCGACGAACCGGCCCGTTTCATGGCCCAGATGCGGGCACTGGGCAGGGACTGGAAAGCAGCCAACAAAGGCAAGGGCGAAGACCTCGGTTCCATGTATTACGCCAAGTACGTTCCACCGGGGTTATGACTGACACAACAACCCCCGGATATGACCCCGGACCAGACACCGACCACCACGCAGAACCAGAGACACTCGCCATGAGCATCGACCGCAGCCTCAAGACCGCCGGCAACCTTTCCCGCCACCGCAACGTCCTGACACGGGATGAACGCATCGCCAAGCTCGCCGAGCGGGGCGAGTTCGACACCGAGAAGGACAACCCCATCGGCCTACCCAAGGTCGGCAACCGCAAGGTCGTCGCCGCAGGTAAGACCAAGAAGAAGAAGGCCGGCGAAGAAGAAGCCACCGAAGAAACGAAGTAGTCCGACCCGCCTGGGACTCCGCGGCCTGCCAAGGTCCGGCCGTCGGGCCATGTCAGCCATCACGCCTGACCGACTGCGTCGCAGTCCATCCTTCCCGGCCTCATCGAACACCCGCGCTTCCCGTCGGGGCCGAACGTTCGGCCTCGTCTGTCCGTTGGATGCACCTCCGCCATGTTTGATCCCAACCGCTTCATCGCAGACAGGACCCACGCGGTGGACGCCTCGGGGATACGCAAGGTCTTCGACCTCGCAGCCACTCTCGAAAACCCGATCGACCTTTCCATCGGCCAGCCCGATTTCGATGTCCCCGACCCGATCAAGCAGGCAGCGGTCGATGCGATCAACCAGGGCTTCAACAAGTACACCCAGACCCAGGGCATCGCGCCCCTGGTCGAGAAGGTCCGTGCCCGGCTGGATTACCGGTTCCCTAAACTCGGCAACGACTACGGCCTGCTGGTGACTTCCGGCGTATCCGGGGCCCTGGCGCTATTGATGCTCTCATGCGTCCAGCCCGGCGACGAAGTCCTGATCCCCGACCCGTACTTCATGATGTATAAGCACCTGGTCCGGCTTGCCGGGGGGGTGCCGGTCTTTGTCGACACCTACCCGGACTTCCAGTTAAAGCCTGAGCAGATCGAGCCGCTGATCAATGAGCGGACCAAGATGCTGTTGTTCAACTCCCCGTCGAATCCGACCGGCGCGGTCGCGACGGACACGGCTTGCCGAGAGATCGCCGACCTGGCGGACCGCCACGGGCTGCTTCTGGTCACCGACGAGATCTACGACGAGTTCTGTTACGAGAAGATCCAAGACCCCAACCACCCGGGTGAGTGGGTCGTGCCTTCGCCGTTGGACCACAACCCAAACGTGCTTCTGCTGAAGGGCTACTCCAAGAGCTACGCCATGACAGGTTGGCGTCTGGGCTATGCGGCGGGTCCTCCGGCGGTGATCGCGGCGATGTCCAAGATCCAGCAGTACACATTCGTCTGCGCACCATCGGTCACCCAGGCAGCCGGAGCCATCGCGTTCGGCGTGGACGTGTCATCCCTTGTCGAGGCCTACCGCAAAAAGCGAGACCGGGTCGTGGAACGCCTTAACGGTCTCTACGAACTGACGACCCCCGGCGGGGCGTTCTATGCTTTCCCCAAAGTCCCCGAGCACCTGAACCTCACCGGCACGGACTTCGTCAAACGGGCCATCGAGAAGAACCTGCTGGTCATCCCCGGCGAAGTCTTCAGTGAACGCGACACCCATTTCCGACTCAGCTACGCCTGCGACGACGCCAGACTCGAAAAGGGCCTGGACATCCTCGTTGAGTTGGCGAAGTAACCTGTCCACTTGCTAGAGCGGTTTTATTTCACCGTAGCAGTTGATGTTTAGCCGCCGCGGCCACGCGGCGTACTCCTGGGTGACCGCCCGGGTTAAACCGCACTACAACCCGATAGATCAGGTAAAACCGACCGAGTTCGTTTTGATTACAGCACGGTGGTCGTCGCGGCGGGGAGGTGGACGATCTCGCCGGTGTCTCTGCGGACGATCAGCCCGTGGTCCGGGTCCAGATCTATGACCGTACCGGAAATAATCTTACCCGCCGCTTTAACCTTGATCGTCTGGGCACGGTGCAGGTTACGGGCTCGCCACTGGTCTACGAACGGCGTCACATCACGGGCGTGAAGGTTGCGGTCGATCTGTGCGATAACTTTTTTCGCTATTAGCAGACGATCAACCGACCACCCGAGCGCCGCAAAGCTGGTGACCCGGGAGCGTAACTCGGTCGGCATCTCGGCGATTTGTTTGGGGGTCAATCCCACGTTGATCCCGATGCCGATCACGGCCGTCGCGGTCGAACTGCCGGCGGGCTGGACCGTTTCGACCAGGATGCCTGCGAGCTTGCGGTTACCCATGTACAGGTCGTTGGGCCAGCGTATCTGCACCGGTCCCTGATCCGTGATGCTTTCGATAGCCTGTGCGATGGCGACGGCGGTGAGGAACGAGACCCGGTCGATCGAATCGGGTCGGCCCGCCGGTAGCTTGTGTGTCATGCTGAACAGCAGCCCCGCGCCTCGGGGCGCGAGCCACTGCCGACCCAGCCTGCCTCGCCCCGCGGCCTGCTCATCAGCGAAGATCACGACCGATTCGTCGGCCCGTGTCTTGACCAGGTCCTGGGTGCTGGCGGTGGCCTGGTAGACCTCAACACACCGCTGAGACTGCTTGGGCAGGGTGTGTTGCAAATAATCCGTCCACACGCCCAGCCCGGTCTGGATCAATCGGACCGCGTGCATGCCCCGCTCTATCACACAACCGTGGCGGATGAGTACCGCCACCGAACGGTCAACGCCGCTTGGCGTGGCCCCGTACTCTTGCATGAAATACCCGAGCTCGACGGGCTGGCCGGTGGAACGCAACAGCGCTCCCAAGGTGTCAAGATCGGCGGGCCTGAGGTCCGCTGTCATGGTGTGATGTCCAGCCCCATGTCCAGCACAGGGGCCGAGTGGGTCAGGGCACCGACCGAGATGCGGTCCACCCCCGATCTTGCGATCTCGCCGATCGTCTCTAGCGTCACACCACCGCTGGCTTCCAACTCGACACGATGCGCCGCTCGGTCGCGCATGGCCACAGCCAATCGCAACTGATCCGTAGTCATGTTGTCAAGCAACACGATGTCAATCCCGGTTGGCAACACGTTTTCGAGCTGCTCCAGTGTGTCTACTTCTACCATCACGAACTTGATCTGAGGGTACGCTTCGCGGCTTCGTTTCACGGCATCGGCTACCGCCTTTTCCAAGCCTCCAGCGCCAACCCGTGCCAGGTGATTGTCCTTCAGCAGCACCGCGTCGTAGAGCCCCATGCGATGGGTCGCGCCCCCGCCACACGCCACAGCATATTTCTGAAGGCCACGCAGGCCCGGCAGGGTCTTGCGTGTGTCGTAGACCTTGGCCCGTGTCCCAGAAATTTCATGGACGTATTGCGCTGTCAACGTGGCCACACCCGATAGGTGTGTCAGCAGGTTGAGCGCCACCCGCTCGGCCGACAGGATGCTGCGCATCGGTCCGGACAGAACCGCTACGACCTCGCCGGGCTCGACGCTAGCCCCGTCGCGTGTCTTGATATCTACTCTTGCACCCTCGTCATACGCCTGCACAACCGCAGGCAGAAGCTCCGCCCCGGCAAGCCTGCCGTGCTGACGGGCAACGATAGACGCCTCGCCATGAAGATCGGCGGGGACGAACAAGCCACTGGTCACGTCCAGCCCATTGGGACCAAGGTCTTCCTCGCGAGCGAGTCGGATCAACTCGGCCAACCCGCCGGGCGAAATAAACGTGTTGAGTTCAGGGGGTGCATCGCTAGGCATGACTTCGGTAAGTAGCTCGGGTGTTAATCGCGGAGTTTGTGGAAGCTCACACGATATCGCCCGGGGCCAAGTGCCACAAAGCGGACCGCGTCGCCCGGAGTCATTTGATACTTCTGATAGTAAGGCCCCCACCCACGCCACCGCAGCATGGCCTTGCCGTCGGCGAACCCTGTCGCAATCTCCCGGCCGTCCGGAAGCAACAACGTCACCGGTCCTTTGCGTGTGCGTTCCGACGCCCGGGGCATGGCGAGATACCGGTTACGGATCGCCCCGTCGGTGAGGGGGATATCCAGCAGCGGGCTAAGCGATTCGTCCAGAACATGCCAGGCACGCATGGATTTGGGGTACGCAGGCCCAACACCCAGCGGCTCGACCTGTGTGAGATCGATAAAGACCGCGAACCGGCTGCTCTGCTTGAGTTCCCAATAGCTGTTGTCACCACAGACCGCTCGGTTATGACGTAATCGTAGCCTGAGGATCTCACTGGGTTCGAGCCCTTCGTGCTGCTCGATTTTGCCAGCGACCGCGGTCGCCATAAAGGGCCCGGACGACGCCTTGATGAAAATCCGCTCCTCCGACTCGATCGCGCGGTAGGGCGGTTGGGCTGTGCGCGTCAGCCGACTCTCGACGGTCTTTCGACCTTCGAGGATCAGCCGGATATACGGCCGTTTGAGGATCGCGACGTGGATCGGCATACATGTATCTTAACGTGAACCAGACGGTTTCATCGTCAAGTCAGGTTTAACGATGAGCCCTTACGTCAGATAGGTATAGCCGACCAGCCCCTGCTCGTAGAACCTCCGAAGGCGGGTCGCATCCTCGACCGTGAGCCGATCACTGCGGACGGCCGCCTCGATCGATCGGCGGAAATTACGCCTAAGCTGGTCCGTGTCGTATTGGACATAGCGGAGCACCTCGCTGACGCTGTCGCCCTCAACGACCTCATCGATGGATGCCCGGCCGTGCTCATCCACACTCACATGCACCGCGTTGGTGTCACCCAGCAGGTTGTGCAGGTCGCCTAAGATCTCCTGGTACGCCCCGACCATGAACGCGCCGATGTAATAGTCCTCGCCGTTGACCGCGTGCAGCGGCAAGACGGAGTCGGCCCGCTGTTTGCCGATGAATCGGTCGATCTTGCCATCGGAGTCACAGGTGATGTCCGCGAGGATACCCCGGCAGGTCGGCTTCTCGTTAAGCCGATGGATCGGCATGATCGGGAAGAGCTGGTCGATCGCCCAGCTATCGGGCATGGATTGGAAGATCGAGAAGTTGCAGAAGTAAGTCCGGCAGAGCAACGCTTCGAGCGCCTTAAAGTCCCGCGGCGGGTCCGGCATTTTGCGCACGAAACCCAGAGCCTTGAAGCAGATCGCGTAGTAAAAACGCTCCGCCAAGGCACGCAGATCAAGCGAACAATACCCCAGGTTAAATAGGTTCATCGCTTCGCCGTGCGCCACCTGCGCATCGTGGTAACTCTGGGCAAAAGTCTTCTCGTCCAGCTCGAAGTAGGCGTCATAAAGCGAACGGATCGGGTGCGGCAATTCGTCTACTTCATGCCTTGGCATCTCCAACGGAGGCGTAAACCCGTCGAAACCAGACGACCCCAACACGTTAAAGACCAGCACGCTGTGGTAAGCAACCATCGCCCGTCCGGACTCGCTGATGATCGTCGGGTGCGGGACGTCGACTTCGTCACAGAGCTCCTGAATGTGGTAAACCACATCGTTGGCGTATTCCTGCAGCGAGTAGTTGATACTCGAGCTGACGTCGGTCTTGCTGCCGTCGTAATCGACGCCCAGCCCCCCGCCGACATCGATGTACTTAAGCCCCGCGCCCGCCTTGTGCAATTCGGAATAGATCCGCACCATCTCGATGATCGCCCGCTTGATTGGCGCGATCGTCGTGATCTGGCTCCCCAGGTGGAAGTGCAGCAAATTCAGGCAATCGAGCATGTCCTGCTCTTTGAGGTACGCCACCGCGTCCAGCACTTCGCCAACGAACAGGCCGAACTTCGAATGGACCCCGCCGGACTGCTCCCATCGGCCTGAACCCTTGGTCGCCAGCTTCACCCGCACCCCGATCTGTGGCCGAACCCCGTGCTCCTTGGCGTAGCGTACGATCAGTTTAAGCTCGCTGAACTTCTCAACCACGGGGATGATGTTCTTGCCCAGCTTGGTCGCCAGGATCACCGCCTCGATAAACTGATCGTCCTTGAACCCGTTGCAGATGATCGGCGTCGTTTCGTCCTCGACCATCGCCATCACCGCCAGCAACTCCGGCTTGCTCCCCGCCTCCAGCCCAAAGCCGTGCTCCTGTCCAAACGCCAGGATTTCTTCAACCACATGACGCTGCTGATTGACCTTGATCGGGTACACGCAGCGGTACCCGCCCTTGAATTCCATCTCCTCGATCGCATTTTCGAACGCCTGAGCAAGCTCGGTCAGGCGGTGGCGGAGGATGTCCGTGAACCTGATCAACAGAGGCGGCTGAAGGTCGCGTTGGCGGAGTTGCTCGACCAGGTCTTTCAGGTCGATACCTACAGCCGGGTCATGGGTCGGGTGGACATCGAGGTGCCCCGCATCATTAACCGAAAAGTAGCCCCGCCCCCACCGGTCCAGGCCGTAAAGCGATTGGGCTTCCTCGGCGGTCCACGCCGCATGGTCTGCGTGCGTGGGTGACAAAGAGTCTGGCTTTGGCTGCTCGGTGTTATCCATAATCGGTGCCTGGTCTGCGCATCCGGGACTCAATCCCGGCCGGCTCGGTCGTGCTTGTAGCCGCGCAGTTTAACGGCCCGGTAAACATCGTGCTGGGCGATCATGTCTCGTGCCTGAGCACCAGCCATTCATGTGCCATAGGGCTTGTAGAAGCACAGGTGCGGATAAGAAAAAACCTCACCGTTTGTGGTGAGGTTGAGTGGATCGAGGTTGTTCGCGGAATCTCAGGGGCGGGGTGAATACCAACCCGTGCGGGTTAATTCCGGCGCAGGACCACAGCCAGGCCCAGCCCCATCAGGGCCAAGGTCGTCGGCTCGGGGACCTCGCTGAAGGTCACGTTGACGGTCAACGCCTTCTTGTCGATGAACGCCGCATCCGCCGGGGCGTCTGCTGAGGCGATCAGGATGTTATCAAGGTCCACACGGACCCGGGTCGCGTCAAGCTGAGTCAAAACGACCGTGCTGGTCCCAGACCAGATTCCCGAGCCTGTCCCTGTCAGCGGAAAAGCCTGATCGAAAGCGATCGGACTGCTGACAAACCCCCCAATCAGGGGGTTAAGAACCGTAGCCACTAAAGTCCCTCCCGCGGTGACCTCGGCGGTATTTCCTAGCATTAAGAAATCGCCGATCTCGTCAAGGCTAATCGATTCAATGAACAGACCCGGGTCGGCCTGGATAACAAACGAAAGTTGTGCTGCGGTGATGTCCGAGCCCACGCCTTCCTGTGCGGCGGCGAAGGGTCCGGTCGAAAAACTCAATGAGTCGCCGACCACGATCGGGTCGCCGAACAGGGG
>JAJDCT010000178.1 GCA_029260695.1 Phycisphaeraceae bacterium | reverse complement strand
CGCTTGCAGATCGCGGTTTCGTACGTCTTGCCTCCCGCCTCGGTCAGGACGGGCACACCGACATTGATGGATACCAGTTCCATGACGGGATCATAACACCTTTGCGGCAATATTTACGTCTACCAATACCGCTCGAAGTGGATGTTCCCGTCGGGGCGGTCGCGGTCCTGGGTGACGAAGCCGAGCTTGTGGAGGTTCTCGCTGGCCTGGTCGATCATCTGGGGGCTGCCGCACAGCAGGACATGGCACCGCTTGGGGTCGAGCGTGACGCCGGTGAGTTTGTTGAACTGTTCGGGTTCGAGGATGCCGTGGACCCTGCCGCGCTGCCCGGTCCACGGCGCGTCGCCGGGCTCGCGGGTGACGGTGGGGAGGTAGATGACCGAGCCGTCTTCGTCGGCGATCTTCGTGAGTTGGTCGTAGTAGCCCAGGTCTTGGATGTACCGGCAGCCGTCCAGCAGGACCAGCCTCCGCCACTTGCCGGTGTTTCGGTAGGTGTTGAGCATGGACCAGAAGGGGCCCATGCCCGTCCCCGTGCCGACCATGACCAGGTCCATGCCGTCGGGGATGCCGTCGAGTGTGAACGTGCCCTTGATCTTGTGGTCCATGAAGATCGGGTCGCCGGGTTTTAGCTTCCAGAGCAGATGGGTGAACTTGCCATCGTCAACGTGGACGACATAGAACGCCAGGTGACTCTTGATACCCGGGGAAGATGCGATCGAGTAGGCCCGGCGGATGAGCCTCGTGCCTTTGCGCCGTGCAGGAGAGTTTGGGTTCGGCGGCGGCGCGTCGGGGTCGATCAGGCCGAGCGTTGTGAACTGGCCGGGCTCGAAGTCCGGTGCCTCGTCGGAGTCGAACCGGACCTTGAAGATCGCCAGCGCCTCGTTGATGTCCTCTCGCTCTATCAGCGTGGCGTTGTAGGGGTTGCCTTGAGTCATGTCGCCGTCCAGCTTACCAGACGAACTGTGGCCTGGGCGCGGTACGATCTTTCCCTCAGCCTTAGGCTTTGCCGGGGAATAATGGGGTTCCATGACCGTACAAACCCCGGCAATACCGTGGACGCAGAGAAAAACACACAGATTTTAAGCCTGTTCCGCTACTTACCCAACGCCTCAAGCATCGAGTCGACCGTGGTGAGTTTCACGCGTGGCCGGCCGGCCTCTTTGCCGAGGTTGATCTCGTGCTCATCAAGCGAACGCCAGTGGTCGTAGCTGAAAAACGCCGGCTGGCGCTGGCGGATGAACTGTTCGGCTGCATCGGCGGTGGGGTGTTCGGGCTTAAGGACGTTGCCGACTTTCACGTCTTCGAGCATGCACTGAACCGTCTCGATGGCGTCACCCTTGTTGGTGCCGATCAGGCCCGTTGGTCCGCGCTTGATCCACCCGGCGCAGTACGTGCCGACGATCGGCTCATGCGACTCCTCCTCGGTGACCCGGCCTTTCTCATTGGGGATCACGCCCCACTTGGCATGGAAGGGCACGCCTTCAAGCGGCACGCCCAGGTACCCGACACTGCGGAAAATCAGGCCGCAGTCGAAGTGCTCAGCTTTCTCGGTGGCACGCGGGCGCATGGTGCCGTTGTCGGTTTCGTAAAGCTCGTTGTGGACGATGTCAACGCCGGCGACCCGCCCATCTTTTTCGGTGATATGGGTCGGCGAGACGAGAAACCGGATGGCCAGGTCGCGCGACTTGCCGGCGTCCGGCGCGGCGGCCAATTCCTGCAGCAGGTCCACCTTCTTCTGCGCCGTGGCGTCGGGGGTTTCGCTCAGGTGCTTTTTCGTCAGGTCGTCGAGCTCGGCCTCCTCGGGTAGCACGCGGACCTGGGCGTCGTCCATCTTGCCCAGCTCTTTCAATTCCGGGAAGCTGAACGCCGCCTGGGCCGGCCCGCGCCGACCGAGCATGACCACCTGTTTGACCTTGCTCTTAGCCAACGCCTCCAGGGCGTAGTCGGCGATGTCGGTCTCCTTGAGCTCGTCCACCGTGCGGCAGAGGATGCGTGCGACATCAACGGCCACGTTGCCGACACCGACGACGGCGACGGTGGGCTGGGACAGGTCGAACTTAAGGTCACGGTAATGGGGATGGCCGTTGTACCAGGCGACAAACTCGGTCGCCGAGTGGGAGCCTTGCAGGTCCTCGCCGGGGATTCCCAGTGCCCGGTCTGTCTGGGCACCGACCGTGTAGACGATCTGGTGGTAGTAGCTCCGGAAGTCGGCCGGGGTCAGGTGTTGGCCGCAGGTCACGTTGCCGAAGAAGCGGAACTTTGGGTTCTGCGCCGTGCGGTCGAAGACCTTGGTCACGTTCTTGATCTTGGGGTGGTCGGGTGCCACGCCGTGCCGCACCAGGCCAAACGGCGTGGGCAGGCGGTCGAACATGTCGACCTCGACATTCAGGTCGTCCTGCTTGAGCAGGTGGTCAGCGGCGTAGAACCCGGCGGGGCCGGCGCCGATTATCGCTACACGGAGGGGTTGGTCTGCGTTTCCTGGTTTTCCGCCAGGGGCGGGGGTTGAGCTTCCGGGCGTCATTGAAGGGCCTCAATCTGGCTGGGGTTGGAGGCTTGGCCTGTGGCGATTAACGCTGCGTGTAAACACCGAGGCCATCCGGGGGGCGGGTTACTCCACGACTTCGATCTGCGATAAGTCGTGAACTCCGATCTGTGGCCGATCACGGTGCAGCGTCACCTTGCCGGTGACCAGCAGCGTGCGGTTGAGGTAGTGTTCTTCGGGCGGGTCGGGAAGCAAATCAAAGGCCTCCTTGAACATGGCGATGTAGAACTTGTCCTGCCAGTCGGGGTCGTAATTCAGGAAGCAGATCTGCCCGATGTTGTTTGTGTCGACGATCGTGCCCTTGACGGTGATCGTCTGCTCAAGATAGTTGTGTGCCTCGGTCCATGCGACCGGCCCATCCGGTGCCGGGAGCGTCGAAGCCTGTAGCGGTGGGGCGTCGTACGCTTCCTGTGTGATCAGGCGATCCGGTGGGATCGGCGGCGCGATGCCCTCGCCGTGCTTAGGAAGCGGGCTCACGCCGTTGGCGGCAACATACGGCTCACTCTGCGCCGGCGTTGTTGGCGGCGGTGTAACGGAATCCGTCTGGGTCACAGGGGCAACCCCGGCCGTGCCATCTTTCACGTCAGCAACCGGCGCCTCTGCCGGTGTGCCGGCCATGTAGATCAATCCGGCTGTCACCAGCCCCAACACGAAGACGATCATGATGATCGCTATCGGCTTACCGGGCCCGGGATCGCTCTGAGAATGGGGTCGGACAAACGGTTCGTGGGTCGTTGACATGGACGTCTCACCTTTGAGTTATTAAGGGAGTGGATTGTATCATACAGGGCCGATATCCGAGCAGACTTTCCAGATCTCGGCCCAAATCCCCGCCCCCGCAGTGCCTTGCTACCATGTGCCCTATGGATCGGGTTTTTGGACAACCCAGAGCGCTGGACCTGCTTAACCGCCAACTCACCACCGGCCGACAGCACCACGCATACATCTTCCACGGCCCGGTCGGGGTCGGGAAGTTCACCACGGCGCTGGCGTACGCGCGGGTCTTGCTGTGCCACGCCCGCGAGGCCGACCTCACCGGCCGGGTCGCCGCATGCAGTACCTGCGCGTCCTGCAAACTACTGACGAGCCTCACACCCGACACCCAGACCCAGGATGACGACGATACCGCCGGCCTGACCACCTCTCACCCCGACCTGCACGTCATACGCAAAGAGCTGGCTCGCTACAGCGAAGACGCATCGACCCGCAACCGCAAACTCACCCGCATCCCCGTCGAGGTCCTCCGCAGCGCATTGATCGAGCCCGCCAACCTCGCAGCCAAGC
>JAJDCT010000177.1 GCA_029260695.1 Phycisphaeraceae bacterium | reverse complement strand
TGCCCCCGGGTTTGTCAGGTGATAGACCCGCCCGTGGAGCCGGCTATCCAAGAAGGCGTGGGCGATCATGGCGGTGACGTAGTCCACCGGCACGATGTTCTGGCGGTCGGCGAGGCGGCCTCGCAGGCGCAGCGAGATGTGGTGGCGGTCGCCATCCTCGGATTGATAGTCGTATTGTTCTGCGAGCAGGCGTGAGGCCCTGGCGGTGAGGTAGAACCCCGAGAACTTGGTCGCCCGGCCGGAGATGTACTCACCGACGACGATCGACGGGCGGTAGACGGTCAGCGTCCTGCCGTGGCCTGCGTTGGACCAAGTCTGACAAGTGCGTTCGGCCTGCCACTTGGTCCGCTCGTAGGGGTTGTGAAACAGCGGCGGGTTTTTACTCAACGATTCACGGGCCGGGGCATCGGTCTTGCCACACTGGTAGGCCGAGCTGACCAGGTGCAGGTCGTTAACGCCGTAGGTCTGTGCCCAGCGGAGGAGTTTGAGGGTCCCGGTGACGTTGGTTCTTCGTGGCTCGCCGGTGGGGTCGGTCTGGAACCGGGTCGCGGCCGCGGTGTGGATGATCGAATTGATGTCCAGCCCGGTCGGGTCGGGCAGACCCCGGACGAGGTCACCGGTTAAGAGAACCACTTGGCCAGATGCCATCAGTTCTTCCAGGTCTAACCCAAGCCCTCCAAGCATGTCGGCCAACCTGCGCGTGGACCGATCCAGCGGTGGCCGCAGCAGAACGGCGCACTTGACCTGCCGGCGCACCAGGTCCGCGAGCAGGTAGTGCCCGATGAAACCGGTCGCTCCCGTGACCAGGACACGGCCTTTGTCGGCGGGTGATTGATTCATCATTCGTTCTCGGCCGTGGCGTCATCCCGAAGGTCGGCGTCCAGGCTCTGGAGGTAAGTAATCACGAGCCAGACCTGCTCGCGCGCCAACGTATCGCCGAACGGGGGCATCTCGGAGAAGGTGCCGTCGCTGTTGGGGGTTTCCGAGGTGTAGCCCCCGGTGATCTTCTTGAACCACGCGCGGGGCGCTCCGTGGTGGAGCGTGGAGGCGAAGCGGTGCGAGAAGTCGTGGAAGTCGGCCTCCACCAGGGGTTCGGGCAATCGTGTGCCTCGGCCGTCGGCGTCTTGGCCGTGACAATCGGCACAGTGCTGCTTGTAGACGACCGCGCCGTGGCTGACCGCCACGGGGTCTTTACGGGCTATAAATGGGTTCTTGGTCGTGCTCAGCGCCTGGTCTCGAGTTAGGGCTTCGTCCGCGGCTATGCCTAACTCCTCCGCCCGCATCGCCAGGAACGCCTGGGCCGGGTCGTCCTTGTGATCCGCCAGGGCCTGGGTGTAGGCCAACTCATCCGACGCCACGATCGCCCGGGCAAGCGGCTGAGGACCGCTGCAAGCGACAAGGGCCAAACATGTGATCGTGAGCGACCCTACGACTAAGGCCACAACTCTGATCGAATACCGATACATATTCCGGGTTCCTGTACTTTGGGGGTGGTACTAAACGGCGGGAGTCGTTATGACTCACACCTGTATATCGGCATCTCAGCGGATTTGTTTGGTTATGTGCAAACATTGCAGACTGCAAGAATTGCAGGTTTAAAGCTGACGACACGGTCTGTGGTATGACTAGTCGCCGGGTCGATCGTTTGTGGTGCGGTTACAATGATGGGGGCTAAACAGGAACCGTCGATGACTCTGCGAAACCGGCTGCTGGTAACCACCGCGGTGATGATTTTGAGCTTGCTCACGGTCACCGGAGCATCGCTGTGGGTGGTGTCGGAAATAGCGGGGAGCCTGGATTGGGTCGCCGGGGAATACAACGAGCTAAGACTGATCGATCAGGCTGGCAACGACCTGGCGGCAACGAGCGGGCTGCTGAGGAGCGATCGGCCAGATTTCGAGCTGATCGACGCCAAGCTTGGTAAGGCCATGCTGATGCTGCAAGACTACATCGAGATACAAAGCGGCGATGAATACGGATTAGGCGAAGTGACCGCGGAGCATCAGGACGCGGAGCAGCGGACCACTTACACCATAGCCCGCGAGTTGGAGCCGATCACCCTTAGAGCTCACGAATTGATGCTGAAGGCAACCTCGGAGCCGGACGGAGACACGGTAACCGCTTCCGAAATCGTTGGGATGTCAGAGTCGATCAGGCGGATTCGATCAGACTTAGAGGCGCTGGCGGGTGAGGCGGACACCGCGGTGCTGGATGCCCACGACCGAGGCCGAACGGTGCTTGAACGGGCCGTGCTGACCCTCTCGGGGGTGAGTCTATTAGCCGCGTTTATCGTGGCACTCAGCGGGCTGGTGCAGTACCGGGCGGTGGTGCCACCTCTGGCCAGGATGCGTGACCGTGTCCGGGAAATCGCGTCAGGCCGGTTCGACCAAAGGCTGTCGCACAGCGGCCGAGACGAGTTCGCGGACCTCGCCTTGGATTTCAACCGGATGGTTGCCGAGTTGGAGGCGCTTTATCACAACCTCGAGGAACGGGTCGAGACCAAGAGCCGACAACTCGTGCGATCCGAGCGGCTGGCTAGCGTCGGTTACCTCGCGGCGGGCATCGCTCACGAGATCAACAACCCCCTGAGCATTATCGCTGGCTACGCCGAGTTGGCGATCAAAGACCTGCGCGCAAAGCAGCACGACACCGAATCACTCGAGGGCTTGGAGGTCATCCGTGATGAGGCTTTTCGCTGCAAGCGGATCATCGAGAAGCTGCTGTCGCTGATGCGCAGCCCCGACTCTCCCCGCGGGAAGGTCGATCTTAATGCCGTGGCTCACGATGTCGCGTCTATGGTGCGGGGCCTCAAGCAATTCAATAGCCGAGAGCTGGACATCCAGATCGACTCAGCGCAGCCGCTGGAAATCCTGGCGCATGAAGCCGAGATGAAACAGGTGATTTTGAACCTGACGATCAACGCGATGGAAGCGGTCAGCGACCACCACGGCCGGGTTGAAATCACCGGGGGGCTAAGGAACGGCGAGGTCGAGCTGAGTGTGTCGGACAACGGACAGGGCATGTCCAACGCGGTACTGGCACACGCTTTCGAGCCTTTCTACACAGATAAACGCGGGTCCAACGAGCAAGGCAACGGCCTGGGGCTGTCCATCGTCCACGCCATTATTCAAGACCACGGCGGGCGTATAGAGGCACACAGCGACGGACCGGGACACGGCAGCCGTTTCACCCTTCACATTCCCAAGGCAAGCAACCGGACAACCGAGAAGGACCATGACCGATCCGACGTCAACACATCCAACGCCTAACCGGCGTGTACTAATCGTCGAAGACGAACCCAGGCTGCGGGCGATGCTGCTGCGCGCCCTGCCAGACATGGGTTTCGTACCCATCGGCGCGGCCAGTGGAGAAGAAGCGCTGCTGAGTATGAAAGAGGAGCCCGCCGCCATCGCCGTGCTGGACCTGAACCTCCCGGGGATCAGTGGGATGACGGTATTTGAACGATTACGGGAGCAATGGCCGGACACCCAGGTCGTCATCATGACCGGTTACGGCGACCTGGACGCGGCGCAGCAAGCGATCCGGCTCAACGTCGCGGACTTCCTCGCCAAGCCCTGCACACTTGGCGACTTGGAACAGGCCCTGGACCGTGCGTGGCGCCGCCGGCTGGACGAACACGACAAGCCCCCTGCCACCATCGCACCCTTGGCGAACAATACGACGACCGAACCGGGATCAACCCAAGACCGGGCACGGACCATCCAGAAAGTAGAGAAAGAACTCATCATCGATGCGCTCAAACGCAACGACGACAACCGAACGGCCGCCGCCCGTGAGTTAGGTATCAGCGTGCGGACGCTGTATTACAGGCTATCTCAGTACGATATCGAAGGGTCGGATTGACACTCGAATCATCGTGGCCCATCAGGCATTATCAAAAAGAACTACAGGCTCAAGGATCTGTGGCCGGGCCCGGGTGTGGTTGCGGCGGGGATTGCGTCTGCCCTGTGGGGATGGTCAACGGCCGGCTGGACATCGTGCGTAACAACTCCAGGGACGAGTCGGGGTGTGCATCGCTTAACCGTGCAAACATTGCTTCCCCTCGGGCCATGATCTGCTCCTCTCCCTCGTAATAGGGATAGAGGTGCCGGGGGTCGGTGTCCTTGTAGGTGACAATCCGCAATGGCCAACTATCGCCTGAGGCGAAATCGTGAAGGATGATGATGCGGTTGGGAACCGAGGCCTGGGCAATCCCGATGAGGTCGCCGTCGTCTGCGGTATAAGTCACAAAATCGGGCGGCGGCGAGGTCCGGGGCAGTGTCCCGAAGAAAGCGTGTTCGACGGGGGGCTGGCCTGGGTGATCAACGTGATAATGCAGGGAAAGGGTTCTCTGAGAATTCGGCTCGACAGTGATCCTGACGCTCCGACCGCTCCCAGCATCCAGTTCCTTGAGCGTCACCGGGTCAGGGACCGCGCCGGCACGGAGGCGCATGACCAGAGGCACGACCGCCACGATCAGTATCAGAAACAGCGCCACCGAGATCAGCTTAGGATTCATGCCGATACGATAAGCGATTTACACCCGGCGTCTAGCTCGGACTTTTTCCCGAGGGTTGACCATAGGTGCCCCATCGCAGTGGATGCACCCTACCGGCCCAGCTACAACACAGGTTCTCGGCCGTGCAACAAAGAAGAAGAGCCTCATCCCTGAGGCTCTTCTTCACGTAGAGAGATTTAATGTATCCCGGACCGCCTGCCTATCGCAGGCTGTAAATCAAGCCGCCCGCCGAGACGGGGCATCCACACGCCCAGCCATCTTGCTCGTCGGGTGCGTGACACCACGGAGCAGGGTCTGGCGGTAGTGATCGTTGGCCAGCCACCAGGGACGCCGCAGCAATTGCCGCCATAGATAGCCGCGCGAACGGCTGGCGAGTGTCTCGGACTGGGCCAGTGCGTAGATCCGGCGGCGCTCGTCGATATTTGCCCACAGGGTATGCCGCTGGTCAAACGGCAAACGGTCGGCATACCGTGCGGCGGCGTCGATGAATTCCAACCCACTTAATAGGGTATTCCGTGCGCTGTGGCTGTGTGAGTGCTCGCGGTGAGCCGAGAGCACCGAGGGGATGATCCCCGGTGTCAGACCCTGGGCGATGAGTCGGCAGTTCAGCTCGTAACTCCAGGCAAACTGCATCTGCGGATCGAACTGGCCGTAGGAATCGAAAACCCCACGGCGATAGAACGTCGCCGAGCTCGGCAAATATCCTGAGTCGTGCATCAGAAACCCAGCAAGATCATCGGGGCCCGAGGCGTTGAGTTGGCCGAGCTGTTCGTCAAGCTCACCGACCCGCAAGCAGTGCCCCACCGCCCATGCTGACGTATCGTCTCGGGACATCTGGTGGACGACCCGGTCGAGGGTGCCGGGGAGGTAGAGGTCGTCAGCGTTGAGGACCGCGATGATGTCGCCGGTCGCACGCTGGATAGCTTGGTTGATGGCGTCGGCGGGACCGCTATCGACTTCACTCTGCCAATACGCCAGGCCATCCTCGTAAAGCCTGATGATCTCGGCGCTGTTGTCGGTAGACCCACCGTCAATCACGATGTATTCCAGGTTCTCATAGCCTTGGTCCAGCACGCTGCAGATCGCTCGCTCCAGGTAGTCGGCCTGGTTGAGGCTGGGGGTGATAATCGTGATCCGGGGTGTGGTCGTGTTTGGCATAACGGTTCCTTACACAGGGTCTAACCCCGGGATCGACACACAAGAAGGGGGACTTAACCTCACAACCGTAAAAATCGTTACAACCGGCATATTCTCACACCACCCCGGCAAAATACCCTGTAAACCCACATTTGCTTTGAAGCCGAGGTCAGTTTGTGACGATATTGACGGCTGTGCGGGCATAATCGGTCTGCACATGGACGAACCGAATGCCGATAAAAACCACTTTAAGATCCGCCGTGAATCGGTGGCTGTTCCGTACACACCAGTTCGCGCACCGCGCGAGGTGGTCTGCGGGTCTGACGACATTGATGCAGTTTTATTGGACCCGGCCAGGCATCCGCCAGATCCGTGCCCGGTTCGACAGCAAGGTGTACACGCTGCACGTCCGCGGTGGCACGCTCGACGCCGCTATCTTCGAGCAGATCCTGTGCGACGGATCGGAGTACCGTCTGCCGGGGAGAACAGAGCCTAAGATCATCTTCGATGTCGGGGCTAACATCGGTGCCTCGGCGGTCTATTTCGCTGCTCGCTATCCTGACGCCAGGGTCTATTGCTTCGAGCCTCTGCCGCAGAACGTCCAGCTATTGCGGAAGAATGTCGCGGTGTTTGGTGACCGGGTCACGGTTGTGCCCACGGGCCTTGGCCAAAGCGAAGGCTTCTTCGAGTACCGCCGGTCAGATGATCCAACCAACTTCGGCGGGGGCACGTTCCACGACGTGGGGTGCGACGACAGCGGTTGTGTCAAGCTCCCGGTGACCACGCTGGCGAAATTCTGTCGAGACAATCAGATTGACCAGATCGACGTGATGAAGATTGACACCGAAGGCGCGGAGTGGTCGGTCATCGCTGGGATGGACCCAGGCATGCTCGCACAAATCCGGGTTGTGCTCGGTGAGTTACACGGGGTAGACGACTGGGAAGTATTCCGGGCCTTGACCCCCACGCACGACCTGTCATACGAAAAACCGCCTGGCCGAACGTGCTACCCGTTCTGGGCTGTGAAGAAGGCTGTCGACTCGCCGAAGACTCTTCGGCGGGCAGCGTAGCAGTCAGAAAATACAATCGTTACCCAGACCTCGCTAAACCGCAAGCATCTGCGTTTGCGACGTAGCTTAATTAGTGATCTCTATCTTGAGTCATCGGAGAGAGATTTCAGCGGTCAAGCCGCGCGGCGATCGCTGTGCCGGATGGCGTGACGTATCTGCTGCGACAGCAGCCACCACGGACGCCGCATGACCGCCGGCCACAGCCGGCCCTGTGACGCGTGGATCACGCAGGCGCGGTGCATATAACCAAGACGACGCTGGACCTCAAGCCTCTGTGCAAGTGGAAGCGACCGGGCGTAGCCACCTTCAACCCGTATGTGCTCACGGGTAAAACCTATGGGTGCGGCGCAGCTCTTGCTCGATTCGTGCAGGCGGTACGTCGCCAAAGCCGTGTCCAACAGTGTCGGCCGTCGACCCGACTCTATCAGCCTCAGCCAGAACTCGAAATCCATGCAGTAGTGCAGCGACTCGTCCAGCAGGCCAAGCAGGTCGTGCAGCGATCGCCGCCAGAACACCCCGGGCTGGGGCAGGTTGAAGGGTCGCTCCTCACCTCGCAGCAGCACCCCCGGCAGCGTAAAGTCGCCGCATGGGTAGACAGAGTCGGTTACATCACCACTAGGATCAATCACTTGGCACCCGCCGGCTACCCAGTCATCCTGAGGGTTCATCGCGAAGTGGCCGCCGATCTTTTCCAAAGCCCCCGGCAACAACGTGTCGTCTGAACAGAGCCAGCCGACGATCTCACCGTCAGCAAGTGCGAGCCCCTTGTTGATCGCCTCGGTCTGGCCGTTGTCCTTTTCGATCACGACAAAGTCCAGACGGCCACGGTAGCGTTCGATGATCTCAGCCGAGCCGTCGGTGGATCCACCGTCGATCACGCCGTACTGAAGATTGGGATAGCGCTGATCCAGCACGCTATTGATCGTCTCTTCCAGGTAGTCGGCCTGGTTGAAGCTGGGCGTGATGAGGGTGATGCGGGGCAATGGGTGTGCTTTTTTATTCATGCCGCGACCCTCCGTGACGTCTGCCTGATCGAGTCCTCAGTCAGTTTGGGTAGTTCGTAAGCAACCAAACCCTCGACCGATGCGCCTCGCGATTGGTAGTAAAGCGTCAACCAATTACTAGCCAGTGTGTACCCGAAATAGATCCCGCTAAGCAGCCAGCCCCTTAACCCGATCCTCCACCCATCAAAGTCCTTAAGTGACTTCTTAAGCTCAACCCAAGGCGTGACAAACCCGGCCTGAATACCAAACCGCTTGCCCTGTGCAACTATCGCGGCGGCCTCTTTGTGTGAGTATCGCACGAAGTGCTTGTGTAACAGATCAATGTAGGAGTCGGACCAGTAGTGCTGCATGTGATTGCCCCCGGCATGCGGGATGCGGACATCGCATTGGCCGGGCTTGAGTTGACTGATCCGGTTGCAAAGTGGCAACAGATCGCAGCGTTGACGGTGGACCAGGCGTTGCTTATAGGTCAGCGTGCCCCAGACAGTGCCTGTAAGCCGCTTGCCCTTGAAATAGAACCACATCGGCAGACTGATCGCACCGGCGTCGGGATGCCCGTCCAATGCGGTGCGAATATTCGCTGCAAGTGATGGCGGGATCACCTCGTCTGGATCAACCAAAAGCACCCAGTCATGACGTGCGAGTTTCGCAGCGGCAACCCGTGTCGGCTCGGCGATCGGACAGGTGTTTACATGCAGCACCCGATCCGCCAACTCACGGGCGATCCCCAACGACCCGTCGGAAGATTCCATGTCCACAGCGATCACCTCATCACACCACCGCAACGCGCGCAGGCACCGACCCAGATGCTTCTTCTCGTTGCGGAAGATCACGATGGCTGTCACCGGTAGGTGCGGCGGGTTGTCTTGACGAATGCTCATGCGGCCTTTCTGACCTCCTGTATGTTTGCAGCGGGGTCGGGGACGTAAAGCGCATCCCCCGATCCGATGTCGCCGCCGGGCAAGTGCGTGCATGTGTTGTAGAGGTTGAAGAGCTTGTAACCGCGGCTACGCATGAACACATCGATCTCACCAAACGTAGCCGACCCTTCGTAGAAGGGAACAAAGTTGATCTCGATATAGATGCACGAGACACCGCGACTAAGCAGTCGGTCTGCCCCGCGAAGCGCTTCCAGCTCATAACCCTGAAGATCGAGCTTGAGGATGTCCACCTGCTTGAGCCCCGAGCCCTCGAACCAGTCGTCCAGCGACGTCGCCCGCAGATCCCGGACCTCCTTGATTCGGGTCACGGCATCGAAGTACCGCTCACTGTTTTCATTACGTGGCAAAACCGAACTGGTCATCGGCGAGTCGTTGATAAACATCTTCAGCGTCTGCGTCTTGCTGGATAATGCCAGGGGATGCCGCTCCCCGGGAACCCCCGCAAGATTCGCTTCAAGCATGGGGAACAGATCGGCGTTGGGCTCGAAGGCGTGGACCTGCAGGCCGGGGAACCGCTTGATAAACCGCTTGGCCATCTGCCCGTCGTGTGCGCCGCCATCGACGTAGACAGGCTCGCTGCACCCATCCGGCAGCTTCCGTGCAATCGCGTCCATCCAGTCATGCGGGGAATAGGACGTGCTGACAGGATGACGCCAGCGGTTCCACGCCGCCAACACACGCCAGTACTGCTTTTTGATTGTCGTCAGATTCATCATCGTCCTCATCTTGCTAAGCGGCGAGCGCCCAGTAAACCACTTTCCAGGTCCGCGG
>JAJDCT010000176.1 GCA_029260695.1 Phycisphaeraceae bacterium | reverse complement strand
GCGGCGACCGGGTTCCTCACATTGCTTGTCGCGCAGGGCCTCTCCGGCAGCGGCGACTCCATGGCCGTGCTCCAGGCCGTCCTCGACACGAACTTCTGGCTGGCGACCCATGTGGTCGTCATCACACTCGGGTACGCGTCGACCTACCTGGCAGGTTTCCTCGGCGTACTCTTCGTCTTGCGCGGGGTTCTGACAAGATCACTGGGAAAGAACGAAGCAAGGCAGATGGCTCAAAGGATCTACGGCATCATCTGTTTTGCGACACTGTTCAGTTTTGTTGGCACCATCCTGGGGGGGATTTGGGCTGACCAATCATGGGGCCGGTTTTGGGGTTGGGACCCCAAGGAGAACGGCGCCATGATCATCGTGCTCTGGAACGCCCTGGTCCTGCACGCACGGTGGGGAGGACTCGCCAAGCATAGAGGCATTGCGGTGCTCGCCATCTTCGGCAGCGTCGTAACCAGTTGGTCCTGGTTCGGCGTGAACATGCTTGGTCGTGGGCTGCATTCTTACGGCTTTATGGACTCAGCGGTGTCTTGGCTGATGTTGTTCGTGTTTAGCCAGCTATTAATCATCGGCATCGGACTGCTGCCCGAATCGATCTGGCGTAGTCGTGTCACCCAGGTTCTGGCACCAACTTCGGACGAGGAGATAGTGGGCGGTAGTTGAAACGGGGTGTACCGGCACAAGAGTATGTGGCTTGGGTAAGCTACAGGTTGTCCCTGAATAATTAAGTCGGGGCCTCGTGGGATATCCAAAATATAAAACTGATCCAGACCGGCAAACGATCCATATCAGCCTGTATCCGACTCGCTTGAGTCAAAAATTAGCGGGGGTATCACTTGGGGGGTGAGATGCTGTTTTCTGCTTAAAGCCGGCTGAGTGTTGGCAGTTTTGGGGTGTATGTCCGCGCCAATGAGGCGAAGTCGCAAGCGGCAGAGACGCGCGAAATAGTGCAATATCCCCGGGTAATCCGGTCACTTAAAATGAATGCAAGTCATTGTTATAAAGATACTTGCATAAAAGCGGAGAGGGTGGGATTCGAACCCACGGTAGGGCGAACCCTACACTGGTTTTCGAAACCAGCTCCTTCAGCCGCTCAGACACCTCTCCAAAGGTCAGGCCGTGTGGTACGGCCCGGCGGGGCGGACATGATAACCAGATCGGCGGGAGATTGCGATGGCCTAAAATGGCCTCCGTCGGACGCTACGGGCCTCAATTTTGTCCTATGACCGGGCTGGATCGGCTTTATTTAGCTGTTGCGCAGATATGCTCTTGTGTCTGTGACAAAAAAGGACATGATCGGGACAGCGCCGTCACAAGACCGTCACATCGGCTGGGTATCTTCCTTTCGTGTTAAAGAGATATCCAAGTTGTCCGGCGACGGACCCAGACAGGAGACGTAGCGATGATGACCCGAATATTGACTCCGATCCTTGTGACGTTTGTGATGGTTTTGGCATCCACCGCCATCGCCCAACCGGCATCGGAGCTGCTGGAGAAGGCGATCTTTACCGAAGAGACGGTCGGCGACCTGGACGCGGCGATCGGGATCTATAAACAGATCCTGGGCGACGCTGAGTCAAACCGCAAACTCGCGGCCCAGGCTCAGCACCGGTTGGCGATGTGCTACCTGAAAAAAGGCCAGGACACCGAAGCGACCGAGGCCTTTGAGAAGCTAATCGAGAACTATCCGGATCAGAAGGAGCTGATCGCCGAGGCACGCAAGCACATGCCGGGTCGGCTGGTGGTCGGGCCGACTTCCTGGCAGGACGGCGAGGTCATGCGGATGATGATGAAGCTGCCGACGGGTATGGAGCTCGGCACGTTTGCCTGGACCGCGGACCGGGTGGTGACCGACGACGGCAAGGACGCCTGGCACTTGCAAACATACCGATACATAGCGTTGAACGGCACGCAGGTGATCAGTTTTGTGGATGCCGATCCCGAATCGTTCCGACCCTTGGCCAGTCGGTTTGACCACCCAATGCTCGGCGATACGCGCGCGGTCTACACGCCGACCCAGGTACAGCTTTCCGGGACTGGCAGAGACGAAAACACGGATAATACGGTTGAGTTTGACGAGCAGAAGTACGATAACGAGCAGGCTGTATACCTGATCCGGCGTCTGCCTTTGGAAGTTGGGTACAAGACCACGCTCCCCATCTTCGTCACCTTCACCGGCAAGCGGCTGGATGTCCCCCTCACGGTTTTAGAGAAGCAGACGGTCACGGTCCCCGCGGGGGAGTTCGAATGTTATAAGGTCGATCTCGAGATCGAAAAGGTCATGCACCAGACGATGTGGTTCAGTGCCGATGACAACCGGTACCTGGTCAAGCTTAATGCCGAGGGCATTGTTGGTGAGTTGGCCTCGGTTACGCAGAAGGTGGCGGGCGAGTCCGTCGAGTACCAAGACCAGAGACTGGGATTCACCCTGTCGGCACCTGCCGGGTGGTATATCTACGAGTTCGGCGAAGACAAATCCGATGCCACGAAGATACACCTGATTGACCCGGATGGGGCCGCCATG
>JAJDCT010000175.1 GCA_029260695.1 Phycisphaeraceae bacterium | reverse complement strand
AAAGCATCGGTCTTCGGGGGCATGGACGCGGATAGCGGCGATGCGGACACGACCCACGGCGGCTACGCCTCACGCGCCGGTTTTGAGGAGGTCATCCTCTCTCTGAAAGGCCGCGACAAGCCGATCCCCGAGCCCGTGACCGCGTCGCTGGCGTGCTTCGGCCTGGGCGCTTTGGTTCTGCAGACATCAAGGCGACGCAAGGCCTGATATCGGATCGGATCAAGATATAGCACAACAGCCCGCTACCTAACGGTGGCGGGCTGTTTTTATGATGAGGCCCTAAATCGGAGTCAGGTCGCCGCGGGTTCGGGGTTGTCTTTGGTGGGATGCGTTTTCGGTGAGGGGCGGCTGGGTTGAGTTGGCTTGGTGCCGCCGTGTGTGTGGGGCTTGAGTACAGTCTCCGGTGGTGCTTGGGTTGTGTGGTTGTACAGGCTCAGCAGGGAAGTGAGCCAGGCGAGTGTGGCCTCTGCCCCCTGATTCTCGTTGACACACTGCGACATCAGCGCGTCGTGGCAGCCGCCACTTTGGTGGTCGTATAACGGGGTGTGCAGGTCGTTCTCTCCGAGGAACCAATTCAGACAGTGCTCGGCACGGTCGGCCCATACGGGGTCATCGGTGACGTGGAACGCTTCAAGATAAGCCTCGATGGTGACAGAGGCTTCCAGTGGCTTCTGATTGAAACGGGATTTTTCACCGCCTCGGTCAAGCCCACCGTCATCGCCGACGGGTGAAAATCGTCCGTCCTCGCCCTCCTGGATGTGGTTGAGCCATTGCAGGCTGTGCAGCGCGGCCTCGATCATGTCGTTACGGAACATCCACCGGCCGGCCATCAGCAGCGCGTGTGGCAGCCGGGCGTTGGCATAGCCGAGCCGCTCGGTCGGCCAGGTCCAGTCCATGCTGGTGTTTTCCTGGAACCGATTAAATAACTTCTCCGCCAGGTGTTCGCGGACCCGTCGGGCGTGGCTGTCCCCGGAGTATTTGCGGAGGTAGGCATGGATCCCGATCAAGGCGTGGGCCCAGGCGTACGGGTTCTCGAATGTCTCGCAGGCCGGCAAAGCACGGTGGAACAGGTTTGCGGCCAAGGTCATCTGCCCACGCGACTGGCAGCACGCCACCGCCTCTCCCAGCGCCAGGACCGCCTGGGCGTGTACATCCTCGGAAAACGGTTCGTCGTCGTTCCACTGCCGGTCGTAGCTCATCTTTCCACGGAAGCGCTCGGCCTCGGGGTCGAAAGCGTGCTCAAGGAAGCTCAGATACTTCGACAGCAGGGGCTCGACCTTGCCGCCCGAGGCACTGTCCAGATGGTCTTGTGCCATCAGGACAGCGACCAGCGCCTTGGCATTGTCTTCTGTCGAGTAGCCGTGGTGGCGGTCGGGGATCGTGTTCTTGGCGTGGTGAAGTATGCCTACGTCGTCGGTGAGGGTCAGCAGGTGATCGAGTTTGATCTCGGTCAGGTCGCGCGGGGCACTGAGTAGTGCCCGGGTGTGTTGTTCGACCGGCTTGGGGTTGCGGTTGCGCTCCTCGCGGACCTCGGCAAACAGGTCCAGGTACTGACCGGCGACCTCCTGCCACCGCATCGGGCGGGTGTATTGATAGGCCCGTTTGCGCATCGCGTGGCGCTCTGTCTCGTGGTCAAACAGGTAATTCACCGCGGCGGCGAGGCTCTTGGGGTCGGCGAACGGCACGAGTTTGCCGCGCCCATCCGCCAGCAACTCCTGCGCGTGCCAGTACGGCGTAGAGACCGTCGCCTTGCCCGTGCCTAGTGCATAGGCCAGCGTACCCGAAGTGATTTGGGCCTCGTTGAGGTACGGTGTGACATACACATCCGCAGCGCCCAGGAACTCGACCAACTCATCCAGCGCGACGAATTTGTTGACGAACTCGACGTGGGCCTCGATACCCAACTCCGCGACGCGGCGCTTCAAGCCAATCCTGTAGTCTTCGCCTGCGTGTGCGATCACACCGGGGTGGGTTGCGCCCAAGACGATGTACACCACGTCCGGATGCCGGTCGACGATCCGGGGCAGGGCCTCGATCATGTTCTCGATACCCTTGCTGGGTCCAAGTAGCCCGAAGGTCAGAATGACCTTCTTGCCTTCTACGCCGAAGTGGTCTTTATAAAAGTTGGGGTCGACGAAAGGCACATCCGGGATCCCGTGTGGGATCAGCTTGATCTTGTGTTTGGGGATGTCGTAGATATCGGTGAGGAACTCGTGAGCCCTGTCGGCCATAACGACGAACCGGTCGCAGACTTCGCCGAGCTGACGGGTGACCTCGAGTTGGTCTTCGTTGGGCTCTTTCAGGACCGTGTGCAGGGTCGTGACGATGGGCATGCGTAGCCGGCGCAGGAAGTCGATGACGTATCGCCCCGACGGCCCGCCGAACAGCCCGAATTCGTGCTGGAGGCAGCAGACGTCGACCTTGGACATATTCAGGAAGTCGGCCGCCAGCCGGTACTCGCCCAATCGGTTCTGGTTGATCTCAAACCAGACCCTGGGGGGATACCGGTAGCCCTCCGGCCGATCGTTCATGGCCACGGACCAGATGTCCGCGTGCTCAGCGGCTTTGGCGATGCTCTCCGAGAGGTCTCCACTGAAAGTCGCAATGCCACAGCGCCTGGGCAGGTAGCTACCCAGGAAGGCGATCGTCCTAAGCGAATCCCATGATCGTCGTGGTGCTTGCATGTCGTGACCTGATCGTACCCTGACCGGTTTGAACCGAGTCGGCTGTGCCGGGTCGCGCCCACGCATGAATATCCGGCACTTATGGAAGTGTCATGATAGGCCAACACCTGGAAACGGGCAAAGTTTTTGTATGGATTGGCGTACCAACTCTAGCCGATGCACAATACACGGGCTTAGCTGAATTCGGGTCCGGATAACCCCACATGGGCCAAGAGGGTAAGGGTAGATTCTATGAAGGGCATCATCCTCGCTGGCGGGTTGGGCACCAGGCTACGCCCGCTGACGCTGGTCACCAATAAGCACCTGCTGCCGGTCTACGACCGGCCGATGATCCATTACCCCATCGAATGCCTGGTTAACGCCGGTATCGATGAGGTCCTGGTCGTCACCGGTGGCGAACATGCGGGCGATTTTCTCAAGCTTCTGAAGAACGGCCACCAGCTGGGGCTGAAGTACCTGGGCTACGCCTACCAGGAGGGCGAGGGCGGCATCGCTGATGCGCTCAAGCTCGCTGAGGAGTTTGCCGACGGCGGCAAGGTCTGCGTGATCCTCGGGGACAACATCATCGAGCGGTCAATCTACAAGGCCGCCGCCGACTTCCGCGCCCAGCCCACCGGTGCCAAGCTGCTGTTGAAACAGGTCCACGACCCTCAGCGCTTCGGCGTTGCCGAGCTCGACGGCAGTGGAAATGTCACGGGCATCATCGAGAAGCCCAAGGACCCGCCCAGCGATCTGGCTGTCACCGGGATCTACTTCTACGACTTCGACGTATTCAATATATGCCAGACACTCAAGCCATCCGACCGCGGCGAGTTGGAGATCACCGACGTCAACAACGCCTACCTCAAGCGCGGCGACCTGACCAGCGAAATCCTCGAGGGCTGGTGGACCGACGCCGGCACCTTCGATAGCCTCTTCCGTGCAAGCGAGTTGGTCAAAGATGGCGGGGCGAATAACAAAGCATAAGCAAGAAACGCAGAAAAACTGGAAAACTGGAAATAGAAGCAGCGCACCGTAACATTTTTTGATACCCGATACCCGATACCCGATACCCGATCTTGAAAATCAACACACCCACCACACACGACGGGCCGCTCGAACAAGCCTTCGAGATCGCGAAGGACAAACTCGAACCGGTATTTGTTCCTATCTCTGTCTTCGCAGACGACCGCGGATGGTCGCTGATGAACCAGTTTAAGAACGTCTTGCAGCCGACCGGGCAAATCAACTACTCGGTGATGTACCCGGATGTCATCAAGGCCTGGCACCGTCACGCCAAACAAACAGACTTCTGGCTGTGCCTGCACGGGCACCTGAAGGTTGGTGTGTATAACGAACAGACCAGCACGGCTTGGGTATCGGTGATCGGTGAGAAGCGACCGGGTGTTATGGTGATCCCGCCGCCGCTCTGGCACGGTGCAGCGACCGTTGGGTGCGAGCCCGCCGGACTGCTCTACTACGTCACGCACCAGTACGACCCCGCGGCGCCCGACGAAGACCGGCGTGATTACGACTCAATCCCCGGGTTCCCCTGGGAGGTTCAGCACAAATGAGCGGGCGACCGGTTCAAACTACCGCCTTAGTCGCCGTCGTCGGTGCGCTGGGGATGCTGGGCCGGGCTTGGCGCGAGCTGCTACAGGCCCGAGGCATCGATCACATCGGGCTCGACCTGCCAACGATCGACATAACCGACCCGGGCTCGATCGCCGAGCACATCAAGCCCGGCTGCAAAACCGTCGTGAACTGTGCGGCGTTTACCGATGTCGACGGTGCCGAGGATCAGGAACCGGCCGCACTACGGCTTAACGCCGAGGCGGTTGGCCACCTCGCGGATCACTGTAAAGCTATCGGCGCAACCTTGATCCACTACTCGACCGATTATGTTTTCGACGGCCAAGCCGACTCGCCGTACATGACCGACCACCCGCGAGACCCAATCAACGCCTACGGGCGAACCAAAGCCGAAGGCGAAAAACTCATCGAAGCCTCGGGATGTGAATTTCTCTTGATCCGTACGAGTTGGCTGTATGCGCCTTGGGCCCGAAATTTTGTCAACGGCATGATCCGGCTAACACGTGAACGTGACGAGCTGAACGTCGTCGACGATCAACACGGCCGACCGACCAGCGCCCAACACCTAGCGGCATCTTCCCTTGCACTGTTGGAAAAAGGCGAGCGCGGTGCTTCCCACATCACCGACGGCGGACAATGTTCCTGGTACGAATTTGCCTGCGAGATCAAGCGGCTTGCGGGGAACCAATGTGATATCCGGCCGTGCACGAGTGACGAGTTCAAACGTCCCGCGCCTCGCCCCGCGTACAGCGTGTTGGATATCAGCAAGACCGAATCGGCGCTGGGCCCGATGCCCGATTGGAAACACAACCTCGCCGAAGTCATCGGCCAGATGGAGCCGCAGTCCGTATGAGCACCCGCATCCTCCTAACCGGTGGGGCCGGGTTCATCGGCTCCAACTTCGTCCGCTTCGTTCTGCGCGATCGCCCGGACTACTCGATCATCAACGTCGATTCGCTGACCTATTCCGGCAACGCCGAGAGCCTAAGTGACCTCGAATCTGATGACCGTTACCGCTTCGTCCACGGCAACATCCTCGACCTCGAACTCACGACCGACCTCATCAAGGAATGCGACTTCGTGGTTCACATGGCCGCCGAGAGTCACGTCGACCGTTCGATTATCGACGCGCGTCCGTTTATCGAGTCCAAC
>JAJDCT010000174.1 GCA_029260695.1 Phycisphaeraceae bacterium | reverse complement strand
TGCGGGGTCGATCGGGCCGGGGAGGCTGCCAATGGGTGTGTCTGTGGTGATCGCCCCGGTCTGCCGGTCCAGGAGGTAAAGTCGGTAGCCGCCCGCCTGGACGTTCAGCCGACCCGCGGCGGCGGCTACCCTCAGGGCCTGTTCCAGTTCAACCCCGCCTGCGGCGTTGGGCCCGGGGAGGATCGGTATCTGCTGCGTGCCGGCTCGGCTGACGATGCAGACGTAACGCCCGCCCACCAGTTGCATCAGGACATGGCCGATGGGGGCGCAGATCGCGTCGGACCAGCGAGTCCGGCCCGATGCGTTTAAGGCCACAGCCTGCATCGGCGAAATTACCTGCCACCGCCCGTCTGTTTCGATCGCCTCGAATGTCAGGGCATGCCCTAAGACCGAGCGGGCCGCCAACTGGTTGACGACCTGCCCGCTATCCAGATCCACGACCAGCCCCGTGCCGATCTGAGCCGTGCCGACTTGGCCCTGGAGGATCGAAACGATCAACATGCCCCCCCCCAACCAAGCATTGCGGACGCCGACCAACCGCGGAAGATCGCGGCGCCATTGTGTACGGCCTGTGGCGGGGTCGTAGCCCGTGAGCTTGCGGTTGCCCACCATGACCAGCAGGCCGTTGTCGGCAAACCCAAGCCGGGCGGGGACCTCTTCGGACTGTATCTGTGTCTGCAGAGGCTCACCCGTGAGTATATCCAGCAGTGTGACGATGCCGTGCTGTACATGCGTGTCCAGCCAACTCGCCCCGCCGATCGCCACCAGCCCGTCGCCAACCGCAAGCGAAGTCATGTTGTCCGATGTGCTTAATCTGCGCCACCGGATCTGCCCGGTGTGGCGGTCGATGCAGACGATCCGTCCGAGTCGATCGGCGAGGATGATGGTGGTCAAATCGACCGCGGTCAGGGGTGCGCCGGTAGCAGACCCAGGCGGGACGGCGCGAGGGTTGCGTACCCCGACCCCGCCGAGGAGTTGGGCGAGCCGAAGCTGCTCATTTGTCCGCTGCTCCAGACGGTGCCTGGAGTCGCCCGCCTCGTCCAGCGCGTGTGCGTAGTCGATCGGCGGCCACAGAGCCCGGCCCGACAGGCTGTCTATCGCGCCAAGCTGGCCTGTTTCCTGGGACCACCAGAGCACCTGCCGACCGTCCATGGCCAACACACGCATATCCGCCGCCGGCAGCGGTTTTTTCCAGACCTCATCAAGGCCCGGTGATGAGAGCATCCAGACCGCTTGCTCGTCACGCATCAACACCCGGTCGCGCGGCGGCGCCCCCCCGGTCAGGGGCGGGGGCATCGGTCGGCCTTGAATAAGCCGCGGCGCCGACAGCGGCAGGTCGATACGCGGTAACACCTGCGAAGTCGACAGCAGTGTCCCCAACTCCGACAGCCAGGACTGGATACTCACGGGTTGGTCGCCCCTGACCAGGATGAGTCCCGCGTGCTCCCTGTTCACTCGGCGCAGCCACCGCCGGGCCAGATCAGGTCGGTCTTCATCCAGATACATCTGAACGATCCTGCCTGCGACCGTGGATAAGTCGTCAACCGAAACCGTATTGAGGTAGACGGCCTGTAACTGCCGCAGCGCGGCGGTGGCCTCGCCCGCTTGCGAGAAGATTTCGGCGGCGAATGTTCTTGTGTCGTTGACTGAAACCGCCAGGGGGTACCTGTCCGCCAGGTCGGTGTAACGCTGCGCATCACGTACCCCGCGTGCCCTTAGTTCGGTTAGCTCATGGCCTGCCTGCAGGTCGTAAGGCCGGTAGACCTCCCGGCCATGTGTTTCGATCAACGCTTTGAGCAATCGCTTCGCTTCAAATCCCGCACGGATCGAGCCGTGGCCGACGGTGTAGAGCTCGACGGCTAATGATCGATCCGCCAGGACGGCCTGGTAGTGCTCGGCTGCCCGGTCGGGGTGGCCGAGTTCTTCGAGGTAAAGCCCGTTTGTCAGCTGATACGCAACTTCCTGCCCCGGCGTGGTAGCCGACGTTGCCATGCGGTCTAACAGCTCACCCCGCAGCGAGATACCCGCGCCACTGGATGGGTCGATGATCTCTCCTAGAAGCCCGTACACCCTGCTCTGTCGTGCCAGTTGCTCATGGGTGTCGGGCAAAGATTCGTTCAGCGATGACAACGCCAGGTCGATGCCTTCCAGCACCGCCGACTCGTGCCCGGTGCGCAACGCAAGCCGGGCTAGTGCTAATCCCGGCTGCGGGTCGGTCGGGTCCTGCTCGGCTCGCGACGTGAGTTGGTCGTGTGCAGTCAGCCAGTCTGTGTAGGCGTAAAGGCTGTCGGTGCTTGCGATCACCACTTGCCCCCGTGCCAGCATCACGTTGCCCGGCGATGTCAGTGGCGGGTCCGCCAAGACCGCACCGTCTGCCAGGCGGAGCACCACCAGACGCAGCTGCGTATTCAGCACCACGACGCCGGCCTGATCGGGATCGGCATCCTGAAACACGGCCATAGTTTGGTTGCGGGGTGTCAACTTTGTCGCCGACGCCGGCCGCATGTGCAGGTCAACCGCCGGCCTGCCGAGCACCGGGCCGTATCTCTGCGAGTCCAGCGGTGTTTGCCAGAGCTTTTCGAGCGTACGGCCATCAAAACAGGTCACCCCCTCATCCACGGCCAGCACATCCCCGCCCGCCGGATAACACGACTGCACCATCTGCCAGCCACCGCCGTTTAGTTCCCGCAATACCCGGCCGCTGTGCAGATCGAGCAATACATGCGTATCACTGCCTGCGATCGGCGGGACAAGCAGCCCCGCCTCGATCAGCACCGGGGCAGGCAGATCCTTAACCGGTAACGCCACCCGCCTGCCGGACGGATTCACCAGCCCCGCATCAGGCAGAAGCGTCAGCCAGCGCACCGTCCCGGTTCGGCCGTCCAGCGCACACACGATGCCCCGGTTGTCACTGACATAGACCCGGCCGCCGCGTAAGACCATCCGGGCCGATGGGCCGGTGTTGTAGTTACCCTGTGTCGAACTGCTTGAAAGATGTCTGCGCCAAAGCAGCCCGCCGTTGACCTCATCCACAGCCGTAAGGTACAGGTCATGCAGGCCCGAAACCTGCACACGTTTGACCAGGGTGTAGATCCTGCCATCGCCTCCGATGGGCGTCCCGTCAAACGAGGCCCTCTCTAACGCCTGATCCAGTTCACCCGGCTTGACACGCCAAAGCTCCCGGCCGGCTTGGGCGTCGATCCCCACAAGCGAAACGCCCCCCAAGTTCGCGGCCTGCGGCTTCTGCCTGGGGTTCATCCAACCCAAAAGCGAAAAGGCTCGACCCCCTACCGCTAACACACCACGCGGCTCGGTAAGAAACCCCCGGCCGGGTATCGCCATCACACGACCTGTTTGCGAAGCCGGGCGGTCAGCCACGTCCCAGAGGTGCCAGCCCGATGCGCGGTCATACGCGGCCACCTTGTCGCCAAGGTTCAGGTACACACGGGTCGGGTCGCCGCTTGGGATAACGCGCAACAGCGATTGGCCGGGTGGCACTTGGCGTAAATTGGGCCGGTTCGGTAGCCCGCCCGTGTAGCCCTCAATGAATTTTACCTCCCACAGTGGCGCGTCCATGGATTGCGGCAGGCGTGAAGCAATCGGCGCAAGCCCATTGGGATCGTGCTGAAAACGCAGTGGCGGGTGTGTGCGGTTAGCCAGAGCGTTCAACTCGGCCAAGTATGACGGGTCGGTCAGCTCTTGTAGCGCTTGACGGTGAGCATCGTATTCGGCTGTGTCAGACAGCAACAGCCCGGATAGCGCGAGTTGGAAGTGATAACGACCCAGGTGCGCCTGCAGATCGGGGTGGTCTTGCAACTCATCCAACACCCCAAACGCGTCCCGGCCCTCCGCCCGCTCCAGATGGTAAGCGCCCAGGGCCAGGCCGGCATCCAACCCCGCGGGGGTCAGCGTGTATCGGGTCAACACTTCACGCAGCGCCTCGATGTCGATCGGCTTGGCCGCGGTGGGCATCGCCAGAGAGACCGCACGCTCCGCCACCGGCCCGTACAGGGATCGGTATGCTTTGAGCAACTGCTCGTCAGACCGCAGTGCACCTCGGGCCCACAGCACCGCATCGGTGTAAGTCCCCTCGACAGAGGGCATCAGCTTAGACGGGTACTCATCCACCAGGCGCCGAAGCCGCTGCGCCGAGTCGGCGAATCGGCCCTGGTCTCGCAGTTCCAACGCCTCGTCCGCCAGGTCCTGCGCCGCGGGCGAATCCTCGATATACACCGGCTGCCTGGGCGCGGCCTCCGCCTGCCCCACCACCGCCGCGGGTGCCCCCGGTACGACCGGCTGCGCGCACAACCACGAAGCGCTGCAGCACAGCAACCCGCAAGCCAACCAGATTCGATCACGCGCTAAGATCATCTGCCGGATTCTAGGCCCCTGTACCGCCTACCGCACACCCAGGAGCCCCCGTCCTGCCCGGGTGGACTGCAGAACCAGCACGATTTTCTGCTATAATCAGGGGCTCGGCGGCTAACAACGCCGAAACAACGCCGAATAGTCTCTCATTGATAAGCCTTTTTGGAGCACGACCGATGTCATCCCCCGCACAACCGTCCGGCCTGGCGGGCCAAGCCGCTTCCGCTCGAACCAGCGCCCCGAACGTCGCTATCGCAGGCGTCACCGGGGCGGTCGGGCAGGAGTTTCTCACCCTGCTCGCCGATCGCAACTTCCCCATCGGCGACCTGAAGATGCTCGCGTCATCACGCAGTGCCGGCAAGACCATCGACTTCAAGGGCAAGACTTACACCGTTGAGGAATTGACCGAGGACAGCTTCGAGGGTGTGGACCTGGCGCTATTCTCCGCGGGCGGGTCTCAGAGCAAGAAGTTCGGGCCGGCAGCCAGCGCCGCAGGCGCAACGGTCGTCGACAACTCCTCGGCGTTCCGCATGACGGACGGCGTGCCGCTGGTCGTGCCCGAGGTTAATCCCGAGGCGGTCAAGGGTATCGAGCTGGGCAAGGGCGGGATCATCGCCAACCCCAACTGCTCAACGATCATCATGCTCATGGCGGTCAACCCGCTGCACCAGGCCAAGGGCGTCAAGCGGATGGTGGTCAGCACCTACCAGGCGGCTAGTGGCGCAGGCGCCGCCGCGATGGCGGAGCTCGAACAGCAAACCCGCGACGTCCTGGCGGGTGACCCGGTGACCATGGACATCTTCCCGTTCCAGTACGCCTTCAACCTGTTTAGTCACAACTCCCCGATGCAGGAGAACGGCTACAACCAGGAAGAACTGAAGATGGTCCACGAGACACACAAGATCTGGGGGCAGTCCGGCGAGAATAAGAGTGCTGTCACCGCGACCTGTGTGCGTGTGCCGGTGATGCGTGCCCACGCCGAGAGCATCAACCTGACCTTCGATCAGCCGGTCACGGAAGAGGAAGCGATCGCGTTGATCGAGCAGGCGCCGGGTGTGTCGTTGATCAACGACCGGGCGAACAACCGCTTCCCCACCCCGCTTGATGCGTCGGACAAGGACGATGTATTTGTCGGCCGGGTCCGCCGGGACATCAGCCAGCCTGAGGGCGTGGGTCTGGACCTGTTCTGCTGTGGCGACCAGATCCGCAAGGGAGCGGCGTTGAACGCGATCCAGATCGCGGAACTGCTGCTTTAATCTTTATACCGCAGCACAATCAAATACCCTCAGAAGCCCACGTTCATCGAACGTGGGCTTCTTCTTTGGGTTAGCATAATGACAGTGATCGACAGGTACACAGAACCCGGCACAGATCAGTCCGTAGTCATACATGCGTTCACACACAACCCTACCGGGAGCTTTATCATGAAGCCGAGTCAATGCCTCACACTCGCGGCGATACTGTTGTTGTCGTCCGGAATCAGCCAAGCTGAGCCCGTCACACTGGATGCAGAACCTGTCCGGGTCTCGATGTTCAAGAACGGGCTAGCGATGGTGACCAGCCAGACCGAAGTACCCAGCGCGGGTGAGTATCAGATTGCCGCCCCCCAGGCGCGGTACGGCAGCCTCTGGCTTAGCTGGGAACCCGGCGTTTCACTAACAGGTATCTTGGCCGCCCAGCGGACACAATCCGAAGACCAGATAGCAGAAACACCCTGGGAAGTCTTGGTGGCCAACCCCGAAACATTGGCTTCAATCAAGCTGGAAAATTCAGATGAGTGGATCGAGGGGACACTGGTAGCCTCAGCCATTCCCGAGGGGAGTGATGGACGCCGAAACATCTTCAGGGACGACGACAACCACGATAAAGCCGCCTTGTTTAAGACAGCCAAGGGCACACTGGTGATCGCTCCCTACCTGATAGAAGCCGTGCGCTTTGGGGAAGGTGATATCAAGACCGTTGTGGCGCGACAGATCAAACGCCACATGCTGACCTTCAATGCGTCCGAGGGCGAAGGCGAGGGCAACCACCTCAAATCAAGCTACCTCGCGTGGGGTCTGGCGTGGTCGCCCAGCTATGCAATACATCTCACCGGCGATAACAGTGCACACCTATCCTGTAAAGCGGTCATCGTTAACGACCTGATGGATCTGGAGAACGTGGACGTCGAGTTGGTCGCTGGGTTCCCGAATCTACAACACGCCGCGGCTCCGACAGCGATGGGGCCCTGGACATTGCGTCGATTGCTCGAATCGCTCCAGTCGGACGACTTTGATTTAAGCAACGCGCTGAGCAACCAGAGTTCGGGGGGATATGGGGGCCGTAGTAGTGGTGGCATGTTCGGCGATTCCGACGACGAAGATTACCCCAACGTCGATAACCCGATCACGGGCGAAAATACCGAGGACCTCTACTTCTATCAAGTAGGCGAGATGACACTCGCCAAGGGTGAACGCGGTTACTACCCACTGGTGTCGGCCAACGTACCCGCCCGCGATATCTATACATGGGACGTGGACGGCCTGGGAGACGATAGCGACCACTATTCACAGGGGCCTGAAGGTGAATCGCAATCGGTCTGGCACTCGCTGGAACTGACTAACACGACCGACCAGCCTTGGACCACCGCGGCGGGGATGACGATCAAGGACGGGCGGGTGCTCGGTCAGGATGTGCTTCACTACACACCACCTGGCGGCACGAGCCTCTTGCGGATCACACAGGCCGTATCCATCAACGCCGGGCGGAATGAGTACGAGGTTGATCGTGAGCGCGACGCCACGTCATTCTATGGCCGGGCGTATGACAAGGTCACCGTCGAGGGGACGCTCTCGATCACGAACTACAAAGCCGAAGCAGTCACCATCAAGGTCAATAAATTGGTCACCGGCGAGGTCGTGTCGGCCGAAGGCGGTCCGGAGGTTGTGAAGCTCGCAGGTGGTTTGCAGCGGGTCAACCCGCGCAGCAAGCTGACGTGGGAGACCGAGGTTCCTCCGGGGCGTGAGCAGGCTGTGAAGATTGTGTATCGGTATAGTTTTTATACACGATAAAAAGGGTCT
>JAJDCT010000173.1 GCA_029260695.1 Phycisphaeraceae bacterium | reverse complement strand
GTCCAGCCGGTGTGGCCGAAGGAGGTTTGGTAATCAAGTATCGGGCCTCGAGCGGAGGCCATGCTGGTATGGGTGCTGAAGCCGTAGGTGCGCCAGCCGGTCCCATCGATCAGGCCCCGAGGCTTGGTCATGGTTTGAACGGTTTCTTCAGAAAGCACTCTGACGCCTTCGAGCTCACCACCATTCATGAGCATGCGACAGTAGCGTGCGAGGTCGTCGGCGGTGGAGAAGAGACCGGCATGCCCCGCAACGCCGCCGAGCGCATAGGCTCGGGGGTCGTGGACTTCGGCGAGGCGCCATTGATCGTCGATGAATTCGGTCGGGGCACAGCGTTCTGCAAGCTTGCCAGTGGGCTTGAAGGTGGTGTCGTTCATTTTAAGTGGTGTGAATATTTCACCTTTGGCGAAGACATCGACCGTACGACCATCGATAGCTTCCACCAACTCGCCCAGGACGATGAAGCCAACGTCTGAGTATGTGTAGGTCGTCCCTGAACTAACCGTGGACTGAATATCGTTGATCCGATCGATCATTTCTTCGCGCGTGCCGACATAATCCCTCATCGAATTGTCTGCCGGTAATGTCCCACGATGTAGCAGCAGATGCGCGATAGTAATATCCTGTTTACCATTACGGCCGAATCCAGGGATATGGTCTGCGACCAGATCATCAAGCCTCAGCTTGCCACGCTCGATCAGGAGCATGATGCTGGTGGCGGTGGCGGTGGGCTTGGTGAGTGAAGCCATGTCGAAGACGGTGTCCTCGGTCATGGGTATGGGTTCGGGTTTGAGCGCCCGGTGGCCGTAGGCTTTACGGAAGAAGATGCCGTCGGCATTGCCGACCAGGAGGACGGCCCCGGGTACCTCGCCTCGGTCGATCGCGGCTTGGACGATGGCATCGACCCCACCCAGATCGGCGGAAACCACGTTTGGCTCCTCCGCGGCGGGGGTCTGGGGATCGGCCACGGCACACCCTAAAGAGACGCCAAGGATGGCCCCGATCAATAGATTCGCTGGTTTCATCATGGGTCCGATCATAGCCGCGGGCCCCGGGCCCACAAATATTGCTTCCCGCTGATGGATAGTGGTTGATCTTTCTGGTGTCAGTGGTACATTTTTGATGTTCGTTGGCTTTTTGAGGGTAAATCCAGCGGGACAGGTTGGTATCTTTAGGGCGCTGGCGTTTGTCGAAGTGGGTGGAGCATGGGGCAGCAAGGAACAACCCGTGCGGTGCGTGTGCTGTTTCTCAGCGACCACTTTGGTCATGCCGGCGGCGTGATCCACGGCGCGACGCGGTACTTCCTGACGGTGCTTCCAAAACTACAAGAACGAGACGTCCAGCTGTCGGTAGCGTTCCTGCGCGAGTCACATCCTCAAGCGGATCGTTTGCGGCAGATGGGGGTCGAGCCGAAGTTCTTCGGTCGGGCCAAGTGGAACCCGCTGACGGTGTGGGATGTCTGGCGGATAGTCAAGCGAGAGCGGATACAGGTGATCCACGCCGCGGGCATGAAGGGGATCCTGACCGCACGGCTCGCCGGTCGGCTGGCGGGTGTTCCGGTCATCGCCCACCTGCACGATTACCTGCCGGTGCCGCCGATGCTGGCCAGACCGCTGCGCTGGACCTCGGGCCTGGCAACGCACACCCTGACGGTATCGCGTGAGGTGGCAAAGTTCGCCGACGAAACTTTGAGCATCGAGCCAGCCCGTACCGAGGTGCTGGCCAACGGGATGGTGATCGACGAGATCGAGAAGACCCCCGTCGAAGATGGCGTTGCGTTCCGTAATAGCATCGGGATCACAGCGGACGCGAAGGTGATCGGGATCATCGGTCGGCTGGTGCCTGTGAAGGGCCACGATGTGTTGTTGCGTGCGATGCCGGGCGTCTTGGCCAAGGAGCCGACGGCCAGGCTGCTGATCGTCGGCGACGGGCCGGACAGGCAATTACTGGAAAGCCGGGCACAAGAGCTTGGTTTAAATGGGTATGTGTTCTTTGCCGGCCAGGTGACCGATGTGTACGCGGCGCTTCGTGCGGTGGATGTGTGTGCGATGCCTTCGCTGAGCGAGGGGCTGCCATATGTCTTGCTTGAGGCGATGGCGATGGGCAAGCCGGTCGTCGCTTCGGCGGTGGGTGGGTTGGCCGAGGCCCTACGCCACTGCGAAAACGGCGTGCTGGTCAGACCAAGCGACGCCCAGGCGCTGACCAAAGCCCTGATCTCTGTGATGACCGATCATCTGCTCGCCGATACGATCGTGGCGGGCGGGCGCAAGACGGTCCTGACATTTGATATCGCTAACCACATTGACCGGCTTGTGACGATCTACCTGGCCTTGGCGGCAGGCGAAGCGGTCCCGCCCCGTGCCGTAGACAACGCCGATCATGTGGCGGTCGTGGCTGATGAATCCGTGACCCTCGACGATGACCAAGCGGCCAAAACACCCACGAGCACGGAAGCCGGGCATTGATCAACCCACTAACCGTGATCGCAAACTCCTGGCGAAAGAATTGGCCCGAGGTCCATTGCGGATTGACAGGTGGGCTGCCGCGTTTCCTATTCGCAACGAACCCCAAGCCCTACGACCCCGGCGTGCCGGTGTTTTGTTACCACGTGGTCAGCCGGGATATATTCCGTGACGACCTGGCGTTT
>JAJDCT010000172.1 GCA_029260695.1 Phycisphaeraceae bacterium | reverse complement strand
AGCCGGTATGATCATGTCTTATGGCCAAAGCTGTTAAAGCACGCTTTTCCTCACCTTCCGGCATATGCTCGAACACGCCGTAACCTCAGTAGCCGCTTTAACGATATACGTAAGCTGAGAAACCGGGTCTTTCACCACGAGCGAATCATTCATCTTCAAGAATTACCCCGTGTTCACACTGAAGTTATAGAGGCCATCGGGTGGATCTGTCCAACATTAAAATTGTTTGCTTGCAAAGTAGATCGGTTCCCCCATGTACATGGCAACGGCCTGGTTGAAGCGAGAGCTTTAATTCAATCGCTTTCTCAGGAGTAGGGCAGTTTTCTTCGGCCTGATTGGGTAATACACAGAAACAATAGAGAGGTGATAATTGGAAACAAAGCGAGACGTTTCCGTGGTGGCTGTGATTACCGTAGTGTTATTTACGTCCTCTGTCCGCGCACAGACCGCATCGACGATGCTGGCGAGCCCCTGGGCGGCAGATCGTGCCGTGGATTTCACCGTCGATGCCTGGGGCCAGTCAGAGGGTGATGCCGATCAAACAGGGATGGATGTCCGGCTGTCGCGGTACCAGGCAGCCGGGCGGTGGCGTCTGGACCCCGCGGATACCCTTTCGCCGAGCGTAGCGGTTAGTACGCACCGTCTGGATATCCACAGCCCCGACACCGTGTTGCCCCAGCGACTGGTCGATGTCTCTTTTGCCGGGTCGATGGTGTTCGAGGTCGATCAGGACACGACTTTGCAGGTCATCCTTGGCGGGGGCTACGCCGGGGACAACGCCTTTGGCGACGGAAGCGCCTACTACGCTCTGGCCGATCTGGTCGCAACACGTCGGCTCGGTGATGGCCGGGGCTACAAGCTCATCCTCGATTACAACGGCAACCGCACGATCTTCCCGGACATCCCCCTCCCGGGATTCATCTACTACGACCGGCTCGACGAGCAGACAACCTACACGCTGGGCTTCCCATCCAGCAGCATCACCTGGAAACCAAACGATCGGACTACCCTGCGCGCCACCTACTTCCTCCCGACCACCGTGAACGGCATCATCGAGTACCAACTCGCCGATCCTTGGTCCATCTACGGCAGCTTCGAGAGCAGCCTTGACGCGTACAAGGTCGATTCCGATAGCTCTAACCGCCGGTTGATGTTTGCTCAGCGTCGTATCGAAGGGGGCGTCGTCTGGCGCGGCCGACAGGGCGACAGCTTCCCCGGCGTGGAGGTCCGTGTCGCCTGCGGGTACGCCTTCGACCAGGAGTTCACCCGCGGTTTTGACGTCCGGGACGAAGACACCGTCCGTGACATCAGCGACGAGCCCTACGTCCGCGCCGGCGTGACGATGCGGTTTTAGGAGGAAAACAGGAAACGCAGGCAATTTTGATAACAGAAAATCAAGCCAGATCGACCGGGCCAGGGGACTGCTAGGCAAGTCTCAAGCGTGCATGTTCAGCCTATAGTATTTCCTGTTTCCAAAATTTCCTGCGTTTCCTGTTTTTCCCTATCATGCTCCCATGCTCGACATCACCCAACCGCCCAGCCAGCCCCTGATCGCCGCTTCGATCCTGTCCGCCGACTTTGGCGCGATGGCTGACGACTGCCGTGATGTTTTGGGTAAGGGCGCAGACCTGTTACATATCGATGTGATGGACGGGCACTTCGTCCCGAACCTGACGATGGGTGCGGACATGATCCGTGGGGTGCGCCGACATTTCCCCGATGTGTTCCTGGATGTCCACCTGATGGTTGAACAACCAGGCGACTATGTTGATTCTTTCGCCGAGGCGGGCGCCAACCTGTTCGCATTCCACATCGAGGTCTGCAAACCCATGCGGCTAGAGGGCGTCGACGCCGGCGAATTAATTAAGAGTATCCGCGATGTGGGTATGTCTCCGGGGATGGTCGTGAATCCGCCGACCACGATTGCACAACTCGACGCCGGGATGGGTCCGTACTTGGGTGACCTGGACCTGGCGTTGGTGATGAGTGTGAACCCCGGCCGGTCCGGCCAGAAGTTTATCTCGGAAGTTCTGGACAAGACCCGTTGGCTCAAAGAGCGATCCGCCCCGGGGATGCGGATCGAGATGGACGGCGGGCTGAACCTCGAAACCACACCCCAAGCCGTCGCCGTCGGCGCGGATGTGATCGTGACCGCATCGGCGCTATTTGGTAGCGATGACCGCGCCCATGTGATCAACACGATGAAGGCCGCCGGCGCATGATCCACGGGATCGTCTTCGACTTTGATGGGTTGATCCTCGAAACCGAGCGCCCCCAATATGAGGCGTGGCGGGATATCTTTGCGTCGTTTGATCGTGAACTCCCTATCCAGGCTTGGCTGGATGTGATGGGCAAGCCGGTGAAGACCGACGTATTTCCGCGTCGGCTCGCAGCGGAGTTAAACCGTGGCCTCGACATTAATGCGCTGATCGACAAGTACCGGGAAGTCGTGGGTAAGCACCTGGCGGCGCAACCGATCCAGCCCGGGGTTCAGCGGGTCATCCAGGACGCCCAGGCATTGGGGCTGAAGCTGGCCGTGGCCTCTGGCTCGACCCACCGCTGGGTGGACGGGCACCTTTCACGTCTGGGCCTGGCTCAGTACTTCGAGCACACCACCTGCTGCGAAGATACCGACAAGCACAAGCCCGACCCCGAGCCTTACCTGCACGCCTGCCGGGCGTTTGGCATCCCAGCCGAGTCGGCAATTGCGCTGGAAGACTCGGCCCTTGGGATCACCGCCGCCAAGACCGCGGGCATGTACGCCATCGCTGTCCCGACCGAGATGACCGCCTACCAGTCGTTCGACCACGCCGACCTGGTACTGGAATCGTTGGATCAGATGCCCTTGGCCGAGATGATTGAAAAGCTGGAAAGCTAGACACCTTCAACATCGGCCCCAGGCACTAAAACTGGAAAGCTGCAAAATTAATTGGTTCATGCCTCGAAATGTGGCCTAATTTCGAGCTTTCCAGCTTTCTCAATTGCCAGTTTTCCCCGCCCCCCTTGACGCGGTGGGGCGGCAGTCGTAGCATCACGCCGTACAGTCAGGGCGGCCAGCCCAACACCTTGGCCCATGGTGTAATTGGTAGCACGAGTGGTTCTGATCCACTTAGTCGGGGTTCGAGTCCCTGTGGGCCAGTTTGGTTCGTTTCTTACCGAGGGGATTGTGATTCACCAGCGGCGATAAAGATCTGGCTAGGCCTGGGCCAATCGGGCAAACCCCACGCCAGAGTCAGCTACATCTCAATCCACCCGCACGCCCTGCTTCTTAAGAAAATCTTTCAGGTCGCCCATCTGGGTGTCGAAGACCTCGTGGTCGTAGTCTTCTTCGAGCTTCTGGATGTGTTCGAGCAGCTCGTCCTTCTTGCTAACCGCCTTGGTCAGACGCTTCTCCCAGCGGTCGCTGGTCTTGCGCAGCTTGTCGAAGTTCAGTGACAAATCGAAGATCACCGCGAGCTTGCGGGCGACGGCCTCGATGCTCTTGGCGTTGATGCCCTCGATGTAGGCGGGGATCTCCGCTGAGAGATTCGCCATCGTCATCCCCGTGTCTTTGGCGCGGGTAAGCATGTGCGTAGCCACGCTGGCCGGGCCTTCGTAATTGCTGAATTTGATCCCAAGTGTTTCAAGCCCAGGCTTGATCGCCGATTCCGAGACGGTCGCAAACAGGCGCGGCTCGCGGGTGTGTGGCACGGCCCCGCCGAAGCTCCCGATGAAGTAGATCGACTTCACGCCGACTTTCTTGGCGACGTGGAACACGCAGTCGCTGTAGAGCTGCCAGGCGTTGTTCGGCTCTTCGCCCTGGAACAGGATCAGGTTGTGCTCCTTTGAGACATAGAAAGTGTTTGTCGGCTCTTGATACTCTGCGATCTGCCCTTCCTCGATGTTCACATGTGGCCTGAACATCGCGGTGACCTCCATCGACCCGGGGAAGTTCACCAGGTAGAAGGGGTCGGGCTCCATGCGGGCGATCTCTTTAGCCTCGAGCTGTTTAATCAACCAGCCCACCGTCCCGGTCGAAACCTCCCCGCCGTCCATCCAGCCATCCAGCGCAAGCACCATCCTCGCGCCGGGCATCGCGGGCAGGTCGTCGTAATGCAGCGGCTGGGGTTTCATGGTGTTTGGCATCGGGGCTCGGGAATCAATTCGAACACAAGGCTAATAGCTAATGGCTATTAGCTAGTCGCTCTTGCTCATTCTACCCTTATCGTTGATGCACTGACTGACAAGCGCTGTCCAGCCCGTCTGGTGGCTGGCGCCCAGCCCCCGCCCGGTCTCGCCGTGAAAATACTCGTGGAACAGCAGCAGATCTCGGAAACCCGGGTCATCGGCGTAACGCGGGTCGCCGCCGTGGCAGGGCCGATGCCCCGTATCATCGGGCATAAATAGCCGCACCAGCCGTTGGCGTATCTCACTGGCGGCCTCGCCCAGGCTGATTTTCACACCCGAACCCTTGGGGCATTCGACCTGGATCGTCCCGCCGTAGTACCTGTCGTACCGTTCGAGGGCTTCGATCAGCAGGTAGTTGACCGGGAACCAGACAGGCCCGCGCCAGTTGCTGTTTCCACCGAACAGGTAGCTGTCGGATTCACCCGGGACGTACCCGACGGAGTACCCCGCGCCGTCTGCGAGGAAGTGGTAGGGGTCATCCAGATGCGCCCGTGACAGCGAACGTATGCCGTAGGGTGATAGGAACTCGCTCTCGTTGAACAGGTATTCGAGGATCCGTTCGAGTCGGCCCCGGGTCGGGATCGCCAGCAGGTACTGGTCGTGCCCGTCGCCGTCGTTGTGGCTCATGCAACTGATCGTCCGTGCCAGGTC
>JAJDCT010000171.1 GCA_029260695.1 Phycisphaeraceae bacterium | reverse complement strand
CTCCTGGATCGGCAGCTGCGGCCGGCCGTCGGCGACCCAAGGGTGCCAACTGGAAGCGGGCGAGCCATCGGGGTTGTACTTGTGCAGGAACATCCCGGTGTCGGTGATCGCCTCGGAGCAGAAGCTGAAGAACGACCGTGCGACATCGGGGAACCCGGCTGCGTCCAGCGAGTCGGCGACAAATGCGCCGTCACGCGGCCAGAGGTAGGAGTAGGTGTCGCGGGAGAACTGGAGGATATCCGAGTCGTTGGCGGCGATGATCGCGCCGCCGTTGTCGATCTGGGTACGGACGACCAGCAGGGAGCGCTTGTATAGCTCGGTGACCTGCCCGGAGAGTTTGCCGACCTCGGTGCGGTCGAAGTCGCTGCGAGAGGCGGCCAGCCAGAGCCGCCAGTAGGCGTTGGTGCGGTCGATGACGCCCTGTGGTCCAACGCGGTGCAGGAAGTTGTGGATCTCCTGCATGTCCTTGTAATTCTTGCCGCAGCCCAGAACCATGTAGACCGTCTTGGACTCATGGGGCCCGAGGTCGACGTGGGTGAGCATGGTCGAGTCGACCGCGCCCTGGGCGATGGGGTTGTTTCCCAGTTCGCCGTCTTCTGCGTCGCGCCAGGTGCCTTCTGCGCCGTGGAAGCCGGCGTTGCCGGTGGCGTACTGGTCGATCTGGTGCTGGTTGCCCTGGTAGAAGCTTGCGAGGATGTAGCGTTTTTTGCGGTAGTGGATCAGGCTCTTGAGCTTGGGGTCGTAGTAGGCGGTATCGCCGACCCGTGTGCCGTACATGTAGAAGTCCTGGTGGTGGACGAGGCGGACTTCTTTGGGCTGGTCGGTTTGGTTGCGTACCTCGATCCGCCGGACGTGGACAGGCCGGTGGAAGTCCACGGCGTCTCGGCAGACAAGCTCGAGCCCCAGCTTCGCGTGGTGCAGCGTGACGTCGGTGCAGAGGGTGTCCTGGACGTAGTGGCGTCTGATAACCCAGCCGGGGTCATCGGTCCAGACCATGCGTTGGCGTCGGCGGTCGTGCTTGTCCTGGGGGTCGCCGATGAGGCTTGAGAAGACGCCGAACCGGCAGGGGTCGCCCCCGGCGTGGTTTTCCTGGCCGACGTGGGGGTAGTACAGGTCTCTGACGCGGTAGAGCTCGTCGAAGGTGACGAGCATCTGCCCGTTGCCGACGGGGATATCGCGGGGCATGGTCCCTCCTTGGTAGTGCCTCGTGTAGGCGGTGAGGATACTGTCTCATCGACCAACGGATGGGTGAGATTCAGCGCCTACCACGGGCCTCCCCGGAAACAGAGTGTAGGGCTGTGCGTTGGAAGCTCAAGCCGGTTGTGATACGATCCGCCCAAAGAGGCCCCCCGGGATTCCCCCGGATTCCTCCGGATCCCCCAGGTTCTATCGGGCCCCGATCAGCCCGGCGAGCCTAGACGCGGAAACACACGATGCCCCAGATCACTATTGACGGCAAGCTCTGCGAATACGAGGGTAAAAAAACCATCCTCAATGTCGCGTTGGACAACGGGATCGAGGTCCCGCACTACTGCTACCACCCGGGGATGAGCGTGGTGGCGAGCTGCCGGATATGTATGGCCGAGGTCGAGGCCCCCAACCCCCGCAACGACAACAAGCTGGAGATGATCCCCAAGCTGATGCCGACCTGCCAGACCCCGGCAAGCGACGGGCAGGTCGTACACACCAAGAGCCCCAAATCTGTCGCCAACCAGAAGTCGGTGATGGAATTCCTGCTTATCAACCACCCGCTTGACTGCCCGGTCTGCGACCAGGCCGGGGAATGCTACCTCCAGGACTACAGCTACAAGTACGGCCGAAGCGAGTCCCGCTTCGACGAGGCCAAGGTCAAGCAGCCCAAGAAAGACATCGGCGAGCACGTGCTGCTTTACTCGGACCGCTGCATCATGTGCACCCGCTGCGTGCGCTTTGCCAAGGAGGTCGCGGGCACCGGCGAGATCGGGATCTTCGGCCGAGGGTCAAGCGAACAGATCGACGTCTTCCCCGGCAAACCCCTTAACAATGAACTGTCCGGCAACGTCGTAGACATCTGCCCGGTCGGCGCACTGCTCGACAAAGACTTCCTGATGTCCATGCGAGTCTGGAACCTTGAGAAGACGCCCAGCATCGACGGGATCACCGCGTCGGGCGACAACCTCTCGATCGAACACAACGACGGTACGGTCTACCGGGTCAAGCCCCGGACGAATATGGACGTGAACCAGTGGTGGACCAGCGATGAGATCCGGTTCGGCTGGAAGTTCGTCCACAGCGAGGACCGCCACCGCAGCCCTCGGGTCACGGCCGACGGCGTGTCTCGTGAACGCGATTGGAACCAGGCCTACGACGCGGTCAAAGCCGGGCTCACCACCGTGTTGGAATCTCGCGGCAGCGGGTCGCTGGCGGTGATGGTCAGCCCGATGCTGTCCTGCGAAGAGGCCTACCTCCTGGGTAAACTCGTCATCGGATTGGATAGCGAGGCGGTGATCGGCATCGGGCCGGTGCCGACCAGCGGGCAGGATAAGACGTTCCCAGGCGGGTACACGGTTTGTGCCGAGAAGGCTCCCAACGCACGGGGCGTCCACCGAGCGCTCGGCCAGTTGACCGAATCGGTCCTGGATTACGCACAGTTCCTCACCGCGATCGAGGATGAGCGCACCGCTGCGGTCGTGCTGACAGGAAACTACCCAAGCGCCTGGGTCACGCCCGAGTTGGCCAAGGCGGTCAACGGCAAGTTCAAGGTGTTGATCGATACGCTGCCCAACAGCCTGACCGACAACGCCGACGTGCTGCTGCCCGGTGCGACGTTTGTCGAGAAGTCCGGCACGTTTGAGAACCACAAGGGGCGGCTGCAGAGCTTCGACCAGGCCATCCAGCCGATCGAGTTCGCCAGGCCCGAGGGGCAGGTTGCCCTGGACCTGATCGCCCGGATGGGCCTGGGTGAGCCCAAGCGTTATGACGCTCACGAGGTACGCATCGAGATGGGCGACGCTTTCGTGACAGAAGTGAATCACACGTCCGTCGAGTCACGCAAAGCCTGCGACATGCAGGTTGTAGAACTCTGACCCACCCCGAAGATTCTTCGGTGCCCCTATTAAACAACGAACCCACGGGTTTAATCCGTGGGCGGCGGTACGGGCCTCGGCCCGGGTATCTAAGCTAACTAAGAAGTCGGGTCAGTCGCCCAAGCCGTCATCCCCTACGAACACGAGTGTGTCGAACCCAGGTGCCGCGGGCATCGGTGGCAGTTTGACGGCGACACGCTGGTCGGTTGAGGCCCCCGTGACTTTGGCGGTCTCTACACCCATCGCCAAGTCGGCCTGGACATATGAATATGACGGAGCGATCACCACATGCGGACTTCGCGCGGAACTGCAACCGGCCAAGCCGATCACCACGCCCAACAGACATACTCCGCACAACATCTTCCGCATTCAATACCCCTGATATTAGTTTCGGCTA
>JAJDCT010000170.1 GCA_029260695.1 Phycisphaeraceae bacterium | reverse complement strand
GCCCCACTTCGGCTCGTCCCCCACCGTCCCGCTCTTGTCCTGGTACCAGCCCCAGATGTCGTGGTTGCCGATGCAGTGCTCAACCGGCAGCGAACACTCGTGCTTGAGGATGCTGTGCCAAAGGTCCCACTGCAGTTGTGTACGCGCCCGCGTCTGCCCCAACGCATCCATGATCCCGTCGCCGCCGTTGAAGATCATTTCAGGGGGGTCGTCAAGCGACTGCGCGTGACGCAGCGCCGCCACCATCCCCTCCCCCGCGCCCTTCTCCGGCTTGACATGGATGTCCGTCAGGTGAGCGAATCGCAACACGCGCCGACGGGCTTTCACCGCATCCCCCTGCCCCCGCACCTCGGCCATCCCCAGACCCGACCACACCGCCGCGCCCGCAGCAACTCCCGCCGCCGTCTTGATCGCGCCACGCCTCGTGATGCCGTCCACCATCGCATGCCCTTTCGTGGAATCCTTTCAGAGGTTCACCGCAGAGGATGCAGAGAGGAAAACAAAGGGCGAAGCAGGGTAGCTATCCGCAGATTTTGCAGATAAAGAGGCGAGAGTGCGAGCGATCCATGCTTAATCTGCGAAATCCGCGGATACCTCTGGACTCTGCCCCGTGTCCTCTGCGACCTCTGCGGTGAATCCGCATTTTTTCATTTCCCCAACTCACGCCCGCGCGCCTCCGCCGCCTTCACCGCATCCACAATCGCGTCCAACACCGCCCGCGATTCCATATGCCCAAGCGCCGCCGCCGTCGTCCCGCCGGGGCTCGTGACTTTCTTGCGAAGCTCACCCGCCGCGTCCGGCGAATCCACCAGCATCTTCGCCGCACCCAAAATAGTCTGCGACACGAACAACCTCCCATGCTCACCCAGCCCAAGCTCCCCCGCCGCCCTCTGCATCGCCTCCGCCAGGTAATACACATAAGCCGGCCCGGAACCCGACACCGCCGTCACAGCGTCCATCAGGTTTTCTTCTACACGCACCACCTCACCCGCCGCACCAAATAGCTCCATCGCAAGCGACTCGTCCCCAGCCCGTGCATGTTCGCCCACCGCCAACCCCGACATCCCAAGCCCCACCATCATCGGCGTGTTGGGCATCACACGGATGATCCGCGCGGGCCCGCCTATGGCCTGCTCCATCTTCTGAATCCCGATCCCCGCCATGATCGAGATCAACACCTGATCCTCGCACCCGTGCCCCGACAGATCCCCCGCCAACTCAGGCAACACCTGCGGCTTGATCGCCAGCATCACCTGACCGCTAGACGCGATCACCTCGGCGTTGCTTGGAACGACTTTAATCCCCAATCGCTCGAATACCTGCTTCCGGGGGTCCGACGGGTCCGACGCGATCATCTGCTTAACCGACAGCACACCCTTATCGATCGCGCCACGCGCAATCGCCTCGGCCATGTTCCCCGCGCCCACAAATCCAAGTGTGTACCGATCCGCCATCTCGCTGTCCTATTCTGCTTCCTTACGATTAGTTTCCCAGCCGTCGCGTGCCGCCTTCGCGCCTTCCAGCATCCGCTTAAGCGCCCCGGTATCGCCTCGTGTTATGGCCTTCTTGAACCGGTCCAGCTCTTGAATCATCTTCTCCACAGAGTTGATCACCGCATCCCGATTGGCCTGGAAGATATCCAGCCAGATCCCCGGATCACCCGACGCGACCCTTGTCGTGTCGGCAAAGCCACTCGAGGCAATATCCAACGCATCACCATCGTCCGTCGTAGCCGCATTGACCAGCATCGACGCCACCGCGTGCGGCAGGTGACTTACCAAGGCAACCGCCCGGTCGTGCTGGATATGATTCATCACAATCACCCGCATCCCGACCAGCTTCCAAAGCGACTGCACCAACCCCAACGCGTCGTAATCCGTCTGGATCTCCGGCGTCACCACGCACGGCTTGCCCTCGAACAGCCCCGCGTCCGCCGCCGCCGGCCCCTGCTGCTCGCTGCCCGCCATCGGGTGTGAACCAACAAACATCTGCGGATGCGGCAGCAGATCCTCAGCCAACTCGCACACCGACGCCTTGGTCGAACCCACATCCGTCACGATCAGCTTCTCATCAGCACACCGGCTGATCTTCGTGAAGACATCTTCGAAGTACCCCAGCGGCACGGCCAGCACCGCCAGATGAACCTGCCCCTCCGCACCCTCTGAGTCCGGGAGCTCAATCGCCTGCGCCCCCTCCAACGCCTCGTCCACACTCACCGTCAGATCATCAAAACAACCCAACTCGCGCGCCTGATCCAGCGTCTGCACACGCCGACCCACACCCACGATCCGCCCCGTATACCCCTTGGCCCTGATCGCCAACGCCAGACTCGCCCCCAGAAGCCCTGTCCCAATGATCGTTACCTGTTTTGCCTTGAGCATCGCTATTTTTCCTGCGGTTCAACCCCGGGTAAGATAGCAGCTTACAGACATCGTGGCACGCCGCAGAAGACCCCCGCTCGCCACCCTCCCCCAAAGCCCACACGTTCCGTGGGTGGGACAGTTTACGCATGGGGAGCCAAACCACCCACGCCAGGACGTGGGACGGATGACCGCAGAGAAACCCACCATGACCACACTCAACGCATACGCCGGCAACTACGAGCTGGAATTCGAACGCCCGCTCACCGCACTGGAACGCCAGATCAACGACCTCGAGCACCAGCACCTAACGCCCACCCACCCAAAGCCCACCCACTCCGTGGGTGGGACCGCCGGTGTATCCGGCCCCGGCGGCAACACTTCCGGGGGCGGGGTCGACTTCCGCACCGATATCCGCAAGCTGCGCCAGTCGCACACCGCGATGCTCAAAAAGATCTACGCCAAGCTCACCCCCTGGAACACCGTCATGGTCGGCCGACACCCCGGCCGACCCCAGACCATCGACTACATCAACGCCTTCGTCAAAGACTTCGCCGAGCTACATGGAGACAGGCATCAGGGAGACGACAAAGCCATCATCACCGGCTTCGGACGCATCGGCCCGCACAAGTGCCTCGTCGTCGGCCACCACAAGGGCAAAGACACCAAAGAAAAAATCGCCGCGAACTTCGGCTGCGCCCACCCCGAGGGCTACCGCAAAGCCCTGCGCACCATGAAAATGGCCGAGAAGTACAAACTACCCATCGTCACACTCATCGACACCCCCGGTGCCTACCCCGGCATCGCCGCCGAGGAACGCGGCCAGGCCGAAGCCATCGCCGTCAACCTCCGCGAGATGTCCCGACTCAAAACCCCCATCGTCTCCGTCGTCATCGGCGAAGGCGGCTCCGGAGGCGCACTGGGCATCGGTGTAGCCGACCGACTCGCCATGCTCCAATACGCCTGGTTCTCCGTCATCTCCCCCGAAGGCTGCGCCGCCATCCTCTGGAAAACAGCCAACCCCGAAACCAACGCCGCCGCCGCCGAAAACCTAAAACTCACCGCCAACGACAACCTAAAACTCGGCACCATCGACGGCATGATCGACGAACCCCTGGGCGGCGCCCACCGAAACCCCGCCGCCGCCGCCGACTACCTCGAAAAATACCTCATCCAAACCCTCCGCGAACTCAAGCGTTTCAAGGTCGAGAACCTGGTGAATAAGCGTTACGACAGATTGCGGAAGATCGGGGAGTTGGGGGAAGGGTGATGCATTATTATTAAATTTTCACGTCACATGCAATTTTCAATTCTACTGCCAGCGGGCCTGCACCCTAATGGAAACTGTCACAATAAAATCATGGGATGATATGCGGAGAATCGCTGACTATACCGATATTGGTTCAGTAGGTAATCATCCATATGCATTCCGCGGCCAATCAGATGTGAACTGGCAACTACAACCATCACTGCTTCGCTATTTCAACACGAATACAACAGCTGAAGCGGCACTAGAAATAGAGCGGTTGGCACTTAAAGAATTCAAAGAAAATGCTCATATCCACCTTTCTCCAAATACATTTGCAACCACAACGGACACTATTAGTTGGTGGACAATGATGCAGCATTACGGTTCGCCTACGCGCCTACTCGATTGGACTACGTCAATTTATGTCGCAGCCTATTTTGCAACAAATGGAGAATATCACACAGATGGGGCAATTTGGATTGTCCACATCCACACTCTCGACAATATCATGTGTCAAAATGGATCTAGCAACAATATACCAAAGATCGAGGGAGAAATCCGCCAGCTTTATTTCGCCAATGATCCGCCTACGACGATGACATTCTGCGGGCGAAATAATAAATCAGACCGAATGATTTCACAACAAGGAATATTCAGTATAAGCCGAAGTGTGCTTGGAGATCACGGCGAATTACTAGATCAGGCATTCAACAACACATCAGATAAATTGCATTATGCAAAAGTTATAGTACCTGCTGCACTAAAACATGAGTTAGCACGTCGCCTTCGAACAATGAATATCACTGCAAATGCCTTGTTTCCAGGAATCGATGGTCTAGGAAGATCAATCGCAGAACTCGTCAGACTAGCAAGCAACTAGGATAAGAAACAGTGTCGGATACCGTTGTCTGCACAGTCTTGTCTTCAATAACAGAGCATTGCAATGACTGAAGATTTTGATGAATGGGGGAAGAAAAGGTGGGGAAGAAAAGGTGTCAGGAACCTTAAATAACTTCGAGATCCACGGATCAGGTGCCTGGCACCTCATTCGGACTTTACAGAGCAGGAGCCTACGATGATTACGGTCGGCATGAACTACAACGTGAAGCCGGGGAAGCAGCAGGAAT
>JAJDCT010000169.1 GCA_029260695.1 Phycisphaeraceae bacterium | reverse complement strand
TCCGCCAATACCAATGTCCAAGACACCGTCAGAGGTTACCGTCAGATTTACGCCCGTTACCTGTCCATGATCCATATCCAGCGTACCTGCAACTTCGGTCGCTTGTGTGTTAATAATCGCACCGGTTGTTGGGAGGTCAGTGACACTGGCTGACGCGCCGGATTCTACGCGGAACGTATCGGTGGCGATTAACCCTCCTACCATCGTCAGCGTCCTGCCCGGCATGATGACGAAGTCTTCTGATCCTGTGTTCACATTTGGAAAAGAAAAATTCGCGAGACCGTTGATCTCCCAATCCAAATCCAACGACCCGCCACCCACCCGATTCGTCTGAAATCTGCCCCCATCGTTGATAATAATCCGGGGGGCAGATAGCGATGTGGTCGTCGGGGTTCCGAAGAAGTTTAATAATCCGCCGGAGTCGATGACAACATCGTTGGTCACATTAACGGATGCGGCCCCAAGATCACCCGTGATAAGCAACTCCCCGGAAAACTGTGCCGAGGATGATGCCGACAACGAGACGCTTTCCGCCGCAAGTGTACCACTACGATGATAGATCAGGCCGTCATCCCGAAGATCCACTTCACCCATTGCGGTCAGTACCGCCCCACTCGCCAGATGGAGTTGCTTGTCACCTAATCTGCCACCCACAGTAAGCGAGGCGACCGTTTCATCGGCAACCGGACCATTGACGGTCATGACACCCGTGACTTCCCGATCTATATACACATTACGATTCGGACTTGGTAGATCGCCAAAAGCCCAGTTATTCGCGGCCTCCCACGATCCCCCCGCCTCTTCCTTGAAACTAGTTCCCGTTCCTGTAGCCGAGTTAATCCAATCTGCTATTGTTTCTTTTTCGTTTGGCAGTGCGGAGTTTCTAGCCCCAAGCCAGGTATCTGCTTGGAGCTCCCCGTATGTAGAATTAACAGTTCCGTCAAAGTCTGGGCTTCCGTCCGAATCCTCGACTCTCCCGCCCCATGAAATCACACCAGCGATTTTAGGAGTCCCGCTATCGAATACAAAGACCGGTCCTCCCGAATCTCCATTCGATGGATCTACTTCATGTGGGCCCCACCCCAGATCCGCAACCGGATCATCCCAATCATCGATTTGCTTGAATACATCGTTATCCGCACTTCCACTATCAAAATCAGAAAACAACATCGTATGCGAATTTACAAGGGGTAACACACCTTGTAATACTTCTCCTTCAAGCGAGTTCCCATTCTTGTCTTTAGCCTCCTTATCCCATTCATTCAAACCCGCCCGTTTGGTCCCCGCATTTATTATTGAACCAACCGTACCGAGCCCACTCCGACCGTAGCCCATCTTAACATGAACCGAATTGAGAACCGAGTTAACACCCCCACGATGAACCTCATATGTCGGGATCCTCTCTTTTTTTGAGGGCAATTTGATAAGTGCGACATCGTATCCAGTGGCCAATGCAAAATTCGACTCCCATAGTGGATGAGGTATGACATTTGTGGGGTTATTTTTGAGATTATTCACAAAGACAATCTCAACTGAACCGCCCCCGTGACCCACCCACCATGTAACATCTATATCTATCAAAAAATCGCCGACAAATGGCTCGAAAACATGGGCCGCCGTCAAAACGTACTCTCCACCTTCCAGTAAAACTCCGGTGACCGGAACCTCTCCCGCATTGTTGTAGTTGAGATCTATACGAGCGACCCCATCAGGATTAATGCCAAAAGCTGGAACACCCGGTACGGTGACATGAGATCCAGAAAAGTCCGATGTAACCAAGGCTTGAACCTGGCGAGGCATAATACAAGTAGCAGTCAAGATCACATAGAATGATACACTGGCTACAATGCGATTCATGGTAAACACCATGTCTCATGCTCCCGAAAAGAAACAATTCAACTGACCAGATAGAACCTACAGTCACAGTTGGGCACCGTCAGAGAAATTCCAGTTAAGGCATCTCTTGGGGTGGAGTGCTAGTACGTTGACCATGTGCGAATGCATTTTGAATCTCAATGTCTATGGGAGACCATAACGTGTCAAAGGTAGAATGACCTGTGTTTGGATCAAAGAGATCATTGTGTTCCTTTAGTGCAACATGGCCGTCAGCGTAAGCAATGTTAACGGCGCCAACTGACTGCGCCCGATTCCCGTTATCGCCGTGGCGGACATAGTCTAAGTGTGAGGCGATCGCATTACGAAATCGGCGAACCACAGGATCATGGTAAGGATCGGTATAACGCGGGGCCTCACCTTGGGATCGACCGAATCTAGAACCCGGCGAACCGAACGTGCCAAAGCGCCCCGCCGTTACCCAACCGTCAGATGTTTTTGACGTACCAACGACATCGGTAAACAGAAGCAGTCGATCGAGATCATCCGAGTGAGAATCGAATAGTGCCCCATGACGAAAACCTTGTTCGGGCATCTCGGGTTTGTCAACACCTGAGGCCCAATAGTTCATGTGGTAGGAGCGGGCGGGATCGGCTTCGTCTGACGGGCAGAGGAACGTGCCGAAAATGAAACCTCGCTTACCGATCTTGATTTTCTCATCATCGATGATGTGGCGGTCTTCATCGAGTTGCGACCAGCCCAGTATGTACCGGCCGATGCGTTCCTCGTCATACCAGCTCTCGGGCGCGTTCTCGTCATAGGAGCCGTCGGGAGCCAGCTTCGTGTACCAGTTATAGAAAAACTTCCCCTCGAAATCCGCCGCGTACTGGTGGGCGGCCTGGCCGAGTTGTTTGAGGTGGTCGGCACACTCGGCGATGCGGGCGTCGTCGCGTTCTTTGGAGAGGGCCGGGAGGACCATGCAGCCGAGCAGGGCTAGAACCGCGCAGCCGACCAGTGCATCAAGAATGGTCTTGCCTGAGTCCCTGAGTTGTCTGTTCCCATCCGGCATGTCGGCCCCCGATCGCCCCCGGTCTAAGGCCTGTGTCGTATTCGACTGATTCAAGGTAACCGTGTTTTAATAGTGAGTCAACGCTAATTCCGGGCAGAACGCTGAAAAATTGCCTTCTAAGACCTGCTGGAAACCCCACCGAAGCACCGCGGCGGTGCATCAGTGGGCTTCGCCGCGCGAACCCCAGACCCCAGACCCTAGACCCTAGACCCCAGCCCCTCGAAATCAGTACGCCCCTTTACCCAACAGCACCGCGCCGATGGTTCGTGCGAGGAGGTAGATGTCCAGCCAGAGCGACCAGTTTCGGATGTAGTAGGTGTCCATGAGTTCCTGGACGTTGACATCGCCTTCGCTTCGGCCGGAGACCTGCCAGAGCCCGGTGAGGCCGGGGAGGACGCTTCTTCGGATGGTGCGGAAGCGTGGGCTGAAACGTGACAGGTGGTAGTGTGGGAAAGGCCGTGGGCCGACCAGGCTCATCTCGCCGACCAGGACGTTCCAGAGTTGCGGCAGTTCATCGAGGCTGGTGCGGCGCAGGAGTCGGCCGATGCCGGGCAGGACGCGGGGATCGTCCTTGAGTTTGCAATAGCGTTTCCACTGCTCGAATTTCTCGGGGTCGTTTTCCAGATAGGCGTGCAGTCGTTCGTCTGCGTCGGGGTACATGGTGCGCAGCTTCCAGATGCTGAACGTCTTGCCGCCGAACCCGACGCGGGGCTGGCGGAAGAGGGCCGGGGCACCTGGGCTGACGATCTTGATCCACAGGCCGAAGACCGCAAGCAGCGGGAGGCTGGCGATGAACAGGTGCACACCCAGCACGTAATCCAGCGATCGTTTGAGCATCCAGTTCCGCCGGGGGAACAGGTTCTTCTTGACCTCGAGCCCGACGACGCCGCCTAGGTCGCGTGACGAGACCCACAAACTCGATAAGCCGACCAGGTCCGGGATAGAGATGACCCGGGCGAACGGCAGGCGGTGGCTGAGGTGCGCCGCCTTCTTCGCCTCCATCCCGGGCATGGCGATCAGGGCGGTGCGGCAGATCTTCGACTGCTTCTTGGCTCGCGATAAGGGACCGAGCACCGGCACCCCTGCGATGTCCTTCGTCCACTTCTCGGGGTCGTCGTCGTACACCGCGATCGGGACAAAGCCCAACTCCGGCTCGCGTTGGAGCACCCTTGTCACCAGTTCGCCGGTCTTGGCGGCACCGAGTATGACAACCGGCATGCCCCAGGCACCCACCATCCGAAGCAGCTTCCGTGAGAACGCTTCAAACACCGGGCCCAACACAACCGCGAAGAGGAACGTCAAAACCAACACGCCACGGGAAGGGTCTGTCTTGACCACCGCGTAGTCCCATGCAATCAGTAGCGCAAAGACCAGGCCCACGGTGTGGACCCGCCGGCGCAGCCGCTCCACCGCGGTTAGCCCGTACCCGGGGTACAAGCCTTGAAAGCAGTAGACGACCGGCAGGACCATCATCCCCGCCGCAAGTGAGCCGTACTCCCCCCGGCGGAGCCCGCCCTGCAACCACTGCAGCCCCGAATCCCTACCGAGCATATCGAACAAGGTCCGCAGCCAGGTGCCCAAGGAGAGGGCCAACTGCATCGACACCACGTCTGTCAGAAACAGAGTCAGCCCAACCCAACGCACCCGCCTGAACGCCAGTGGGTCACGCGCCGGCGGCCGACGCAGCCTCCGGCGAGGCGGCGTGGTGGTCACGATCTCAACGGCCGAGGTGGCCGGAGGCGATTGGGGTGAGACAATATTACTGGGGGTCATGTCAAAGCGTTCCCACGCCGATCGGTGCCATCCTTATGCAGCCGAACGAGCCTAAGCCGCAGTCTATTGCAAGTGTAAACCGGGGGGCGTTAAAGTCAACAAACCTTGGTAAAAAGGCGGGTTATCTACCGGTGAGGCTCGATTCGGCTATCAGGAAGTGACCCAAGGATCGCAACGCCGCTACCATGGCCGACCATGAACCATCACCCCCTACCACATGCCGTGAACGCTACCCGATGACCCGTCTGCTCTCACGTCTGTGGCACAGCTCGACCCAGCGGGTCATGACCCTCAGCGGGGTAGGCATGGTGCTGGCACTGTTGGCGGACGTCTTGATCGCCCGCCGGTTGGGATTCACCGCAACCACCGATGCCCTGCTGATTGCCCTGACCCTCCCCAGGATGATCGCGGCGGTCGGCCGAGACGGGACGCGATTCAGCCTGATGACCGTGTTTATCCAGGTTCAAAAAGAAGACGGCGACGGCGCTTTTGCTGACCTGGGCGCACGGGTACTGAACCTGTTCCTGGTAGTCGGGGTGGTGCTGACATGCGCGGGTCTGCTGCTCGCCGGGCCGGTTGTCTCGGTCGTCGGCTGGGGGCTGGAACCCGCCGACCGCGTGCTCTCCGCCACACTGCTGCGTCTGGCTGCGGGGATCGCCACGTTCGCTCTGGGCGCCGCAGTGCTCGAAGTCATGCTCAACAGCCACAAACACTTCACTGTCACCGCCATCCGCAACACAGTCGCTCCGGCCGTGGTGATCGCGACTACGCTGGCAACCTGGCGTAACCCTCAAGCCCCCTACTGGATCGCGGGCGCGTTCACCGCCGGTTACGGTCTGTATTTCCTGCTGCTGACACTCCACGCCGGGAGCCGACTGCGTTTCGTCCCCGACCTGCGCCGCTGGCCGGGCCAAAGCACATTCAACCGACTGCGCGGCACGATCGGGTACCCCCTTGCCGGGTTTGGCGTCAGACAATCGGCGCGTGTCGTCGAGCGCATCATCACGTCGATGGGGCCCGACGGCTCGGTCGCCGCCTACTACTACGCCTACCGACTGCTCGCTGCGATCCAGAACCTCGTTGGCGTGTCCGTGGCACTGACGGGCCACCCCAAGCTGACCGAACACGATCTGGCAGGTGAACGCGGGCGGTTCATCACGGCGCTCCGCCGACGCATCGGGGTTATCCTGCTTATCAGTGTCCCCGCAGCGGCGCTGCTGATGCTGCTAAGCCGACCGATCATCGGCCTGCTTTACGGCGGGAGCGACCTGGGCCACGATGGGCTCACCGCCTCGGCGTCGGTCCTGTTCGTGCTCGGGCCCGCGGCCGTGTTCTACTGCCTGACCCCCATACTCAATTCCGCGCTCTACGCCCAGAAACGCTTCGGCGCGGTGCTGTACAATATGTGTCTCGCCGCGGTGGCGAACGTCTTGCTCGCGTTCGTGCTGTTCCACTGGCTTGGGCTTAGAGGTGTGGCGTGGGCGGCGAGCACCGCGGCCGTCCTCTCGGTCCTGAACCTCTTTTGGCTGATAGCCCGGCCGACACTCCCACATACACAACAACCCACCCCATGAACCCAGCCTCGGCCAAGCATCTGATCATCGCCGGCACCACACGGGCCGGGACCACGTCGCTATTTAATTACCTCGGCGATCACCCTCGGGTCCACCGATCCACCATCAAAGAGACGCGGTTCTTTCTGGATAGCAGCGAACTCAAACGCATCCACCACTACGAAGAGGGGCTCGGTGCCTACAACACTTTTTTTCCCGATTGTCCCGCCGAGTCAGTCCGCCTTGAGGCGACGCCCGACTACCTCTACTGCCCCACCGCCGCCAAGCGGATCGCTGACTCCCTGCCCGGTGCGGTTGTTGTCGTCATCCTGCGTGAGCCGATCAGCCGACTCATTTCCTGGCGGCGCTACGCGATCCAGAACGGCTTGCTCGATGCTAAGACGACACTGACAGATTATATCCAGACACAGTTTGACGCCGAAGCCACCGGAAAAAACCTCCCGCAACACCTGCGCTCACTTAAAGAAGGTCGCTACGCCCAGTTCCTCACTCCATGGGTTGAAGCCTTCGACAGCTCAAGGTTGATCATCTGCCACTACCGGGACCTGTTGAACACACCGGCGGACGTGACCCGCCACATCTGCGACCACGTCGGGATCGACCCGGCGTGCTACAGCAATTACACCTTCGACATACACAATGAGTCTCGAAGGGTACGCTGGCCGAAGATCCAGTCGGCCTACCGCTCGCTGATCTGGCGTATCAAACCCCACATCCACGACAGGCCCGCGGCCCGTGCAGCGCTACGAAAACTACGCCGATCAACCGACGCCGCCCTGGGACGGTCGGGCAACGCCGTGGGGGGGACGCCCGTTGCCGGCACATCCGACCCCGGCGGGGTACTCACGGACCACGATCGACGCCGGCTGGAAGATTACTACCGCCAAGAACCCGCAGACCTGGCCCGGATACTCGACCTACCCCAGTGGCAGTGGTAATCCATACACTTCGTAACACATCGCCCGGCCGGTAAACCCACGCGCCTCGTGGTAAGATACCCGCCTGAACCACGATCTATTTCGGCAGAACCTATGAGCATCCAAAGCAAAGCCCGATCTCTACGCAACCGACTTAGCCGGGTCTTAGCCGGCGAGGCGGGTCGTCGGCACTCCGCCGTTGGCCCAGCATACCTCTGGAAAATGAAACGCCGATTTCAAATCGACTTCCTCAAGCAACACGGCCTTGAACCGCACCACCGGCTGATCGACATCGGCTGCGGCACACTGCGCGGTGGCATCCCTCTAATTAGGCTGCTCGACAAGGGCCATTACACCGGCATCGAGGTCCGCGAAGATGTCCTGGAACTTGGCCGAGACGAGTTACGCGAAGCAGGCCTGGAGAGAAAGGAACCCAATCTAATCCATTCCCAGGGGCTGTCATCACTCGAACTCGACAACAAGGCCGACACCGTCTGGGCTTTCTCCGTGCTGATCCACATGGACGATGATGCGCTCAACGGCTGCCTGACCTTCGTGTCCAAGCACCTCCAGCCACACGGCTCGTTCTACAGCAACGTCAACATCGGCGAGGCGGATAACGGTAACTGGCAAGGCTTCCCCGTTGTCCACCGCCCGATGGCGTGGTATGTCCAGACCGCCGAGCGCTTTGGTCTCGTGCCGACCGACGTCGGGTCGCTCCTGGAACTCGGGCACGACGACGGCCGGCCCGAACCCCAATCTCGCAGGATGCTCAAATTCGTACACATCGATCCCGACCGGGGCGAGTAACCATGCCTCGGCCAGCCCCCGATACCACGACTCACTCCCCCGCACCGACCCCCGGGCGCGCTTCGGAATCGGTCACCGGTGCAAAATCGATCCGCGTCATGCTCGTCGGCGCACCCAAGGCCGGGACCACCAGCCTCTACCGATACGCCGCACAGCATCCCGATTTCATCAGCCACCACCAGCCCGAATTGTCCTACTTCTTCGGTGACGATGAGTATCAGCACGGCTACGACGCCTGCGTAGCCAAATACTACCCCGATGCCCCGGTCGGAGAAGCGCTGCCCATCGCCAAACACGTCTTCACCATGTACTCACCCAATGCGGTGCAACGGCTCAAAGAACACAATCCCAAAGCCCATATCTTCGCCCTGCTGCGTAACCCGGTCAGACGAGCATACTCGTCCTTCTGGTACGCAAGGCGCCGAGGATGGGAGAAGGCAACAACTTTCGAGCAGGCCATCAAGTGGGAAGCCGACCAACCCGCCGACAATTGGCTGCCTCACCGAGACAGGATGCACCTGCATGTAGGCGTCTACCACCCGCATATCAAGAGCCTGCACGACACCTTTGGAAAGGAGCGCGTCCACATATTCCTCACAGACGACCTGGCGGCTGACCCGGCACGGCTATGCAAAACAATCTTCGAGGCAGCCGGCATCGACCCCGGCTTCCCCCCCAACCTGACCACCGCCCACAACCCCGCTTCGGCTGCTAAGAGCGAGCCAGCGGCACGGGTATTGGCCGGGATGCTTAAATCCAAAAACCCGATCAAGCGTGTTGTCAGGAAGCTGATCCCCCACCGCTTGGCCTACCGCGCCAGACGCACGCTCCTTCGGCTTAATGAAAAACCCTTCACGCCCCCCCCGATGAACGAGCAGACTCAACGCAAACTCCTCGATCACTTCGCGCCTCACAACGACGCCCTCGCAGAGCTGATCGGACGTGACCTTGGCGAATGGAGCCAGGTATGACACAGGATCCGGGAGCAACACCCGTACAGCCCACCGAGGCGGGCCAGGCAAGCCAGGCTGGTCACTTAGGTGCCCGGCCATGGCTATACGCATTCATACTCGCGATCACCGCGCTAGTGCCCCTGGAAAGTTTTCTGGTCACCCTGATCGCCCGACTGCAAGCACCGGAGCGAGTCCTGTTCGGGTTGCAGTTCATCATCGAAGCATCTGTTTACCTGGTCCTGGCCGCGGTTGTACTCGTCCGCCTTTCAACCGGCCGAGGCCTGACACGCACACCGATCGACGCCCCGCTGCTGGTCATCCTCGCAATAGTCGCGATCACTGTCGCGGTCAATAACGCGCCCCTCGTCGGGAGCCTCATGAATCTGCGGTCAGCATTACGCTACGCGGCCGTCTTCTATCTTGTTGTTAACATCGGTTTGTCTCGCAGACAGGTACACATGCTGTTAAGTGTGATCCTGGTATCCGGCGCGGTGCAGATCCTCGCCGGATTGATCCAATGGCAAGCGGGTTACAACCTGAAAGTCTGGATGCTGCCGTACACGGTCGACGCAGACATCGTTGGCCAGACGCGTAACTTCGCTATCGTCAAGCGCGGCCGGGAGATCGGCAGCGTCTTTGGCACACTCGGTGACACGCTCTATTACGGCCTGTTCCTGCTGGTCGTCCTGTCGGTCGCACTGCCACGGGTCACCCGGTGGCGGGGCTGGCACACAGCCGAGGCCGTGGCGATGGCCTTGGGGACAGCGTACTCTTTCTCCCGCGCAGCGGTCATCTTAACCGGCATGACATTGCTGTCGTTCACCGGATACCGACTTGGGATGCGCAGAGTCCTCGCGGCGTGCTGCGTGGCAGCGGCGCTGGGACTGGCAATACTGGCGGGGTCGCTGCAGATGGATACCAGTAGTAAAGCATTCCGACACCCGCGCAACGCCAGGCTTTCGATACTCAACAACATGACCAACATCTTCTCCGCCGAATACCTGGAGCGCGCCAAGCGCCAACGTATTGGAGCCGTCTTCGGGGTCGCACCGACCGTGCTTATGAATGCACCGGTACTCGGGTACGGGCCAGACGAAGAGCACACAATCAGGCAACTCAACCAAGAGCCGAAGAACAGGTTATACAAAGCCATGGCCAAGGAGGGGTTCGAGGACGTTTACTGGGTCTCCTTGCTTTGCTACACCGGGTTAGCGGGGGTGATCGCCGTACTCTGGCTGGGTGCTCGCATGGCATGGACCTGCGCAGCTGTTGCAAGTACCGCGCGCTACGATCCGACCGTGCGATGGGCCGCGTTGGCGGCGATGTGCATCGTGTTACAGGCGGCGGGGTTGATGTGGTTCAACCGTGTGCCCGAGATCCGCTCGTTCAGCTTCTACTTCTGGCTGCTCCCCGGCCTGGCATTCGCTGCGTGGTCAGCGCAGCACGTTAGCCCTGACACCTCCACAAAAACTATCCCAACGAGCCACGATGCGGCATGAAGGTCTTACAGGTCTCGCAAAACCTGTTCGTCAAAGGCGGTTCCGACCGGATGTTCCTTGACACCTGCGCCTTGCTTGAGCAGCACGGGCACACGGCCATCCCCTTCGTTGCGAAACACCCTGAAAACCCACTCTCCCCCTGGTCAGCGCACTTCCCGCCCGCCGCCGACTTCGATAAGCCAGGACCGGTCGACCTGCTGCGCTACGTCTACTCACGCCCGGCCGCAAAAGCGCTACGTGACTTGATCCGTGAACACCGGCCGGATGTTGCACACCTTCACATCTATTACGGAAAACTCACCGCGTCGATCCTACCCGTACTCCGAGCCGAGGGGATACCGATCGTCCACACGATGCACGAGTACCGCCAGATCAGCCCAAACTACACACTGACACACAACGACGGGATCGACGAGGATTGCTGTGGCATAAGTGCCTGGCGTGCGGTGGCCCGGCGGTTTAACCGCGGCTCACTTTCACGCTCGGCACTATCGGCATTCGAGTGGTATGTCTCCCGTATGATCGGGAGCCAGCGCAGCATCGACCGCTTCATCGCGATCAGTGATTTCCAGAAACGCAAGATGGCCGAGCACGGCGTGCCGGAAGAAAAGATCAGCCGCGTCTACAACTTCGTCGAGCCTGGCGACGAGCCTGCAAGCCAGACACCCCCCGGAGGAAAAGACAGATATCTGCTGTACTTCGGCCGGATCGAGCGGGTCAAGGGCGTCATGACATTGGCGGAGGCCGCCTCCTGCCTGCCGGATGTCAAGGTGAAGGTGGTGGGTGATGGCAACGCCAAGCCCGAACTTGCCGAGATGATCCGTAGCCGCGGGATCAACAACATCGAACTGATCGGCTTCACTCACGGGGAGGGACTTAAGCGGCTGATCCGCGACAGCCTCGCAACGGTCCTCCCAGCAGAATGGCACGAGCCGTTTGGATTGACCGTGCTCGAATCATTCGCGCAGAGTCGTCCGGTGATCGCCAGCCGTATCGGCGCACTGCCCGAGCTGATCGACGACGGCATTGATGGCCTGCTCTTTGATCCGCGCAACGCAGCCGGGTTACGCCAGCAGATCCAGGCCCTGCACGCAGACCCCGAGCGCACCGACGCCATGGGTCGCGCCGGCCGATCCAAGATGCTCGAAAGGTTTGACGCTGAAACGCACTACCACGAGTTGATGGGTGTCTATCGGGAAGCGGGGGCACCATGGGACGGATGATCTTCGTCGTCGGTAACAGCCGTAGCGGTACGACCATGATGGGCAGGGTTCTGGGCGGGCACCAGTCGGTCTTCACATTTCACGAGTTACACTTCTTCGAGCAGCTGTGGGCTCCCGCATCTGATCCGCAAGCGATTACTCGTGAAGATGCCACCGCATTGGCGGCACGCCTGCTGACAATCCAGCGTGACGGATACTACTCACAGACGAAGTCCAAAGAATACACGCAGGAAGCGTCCGCCATCGTCGACCTGATCCCCGCGCCCTTGACGACACCCCCCTCCTTGTTCGACGCATTCATCGCCAATGAGTTGTCATTACACAGCAAACAGATCGGCTGTGACCAGACGCCTCGGAACCTCTATTACCTCGACGAGTTGCTGAAGCTCTACCCCGATGCAAAGTTCGTGGTGATGGTGCGAGACCCCCGCGACGTGATGTTATCGCAGAAGAACCGATGGAAGCGTCGGCAGCTAGGCGCAAAAAGTACGCCGTGGTGGAACGCACTTAGAACCTGGGCGGGCTATCACCCGATCACGATCTGCCTGCTGTGGCGCAGCGGCATCGCGGCCGGCGACAAATACGCCGACGATCCGCGTGTCTGCGTGCTGCGGTTCGAAGACCTGATTACAGACCCCCAGGCCGTGCTTAAAGAAGTGTGTGCCACAGCTGAACTTGAATACGACCCGGCAATGCTGGACGTGCCAAGGGTCGGGTCCTCACACGAACAGGACCGCCCAAGCGAGCGCGGGCTTGACCCCACCGCTACCGCCCGATGGAAACAAGGCGGGCTGACGCCGACCGAGTTGGCGATCTGCCAACACATCACCGGCGGGCATATGACCCGACACGGCTACACCGCCGAACCTATATGTGCATCTTTGCTGGCGCTGGCGTGGTGCCGGATGACGTGGGTATTCAAGAGTGCATTGGCACTGCTGTTGAACTTCCATCGTATTAAAAGCCTGCGCGAATCGCTACGCCGACGCCTAAGCCGGTGAGGGATCGACCGGGTAATCCAGCCGGCGCATCGTGTCTTCAAAAACATCGCGTATCAGCGGGTCGAGTTCCGCCGCAGGCCTGGCGGGGACGGGCGACAGTGTGCGCTGGGCATAAGCGAGAAACTTCGGGTCGTCCGACAGGTTGCAATAATCACACACCCCACACAGCGCCGGCCCCGGTTCCCCGCATAGCGCTTCGTAGTGTACCGTGTAGAGCAGACCCGGCTGCTCTTCCATCAATCGTAGGCCCGTGCGCATCGTCACCGCCCACTCGACCGCAGCCATGTCTTCGTGACGGGTCAACCCTGAAATCGCTTCCGCACGATCCGCCAGATCATCATCTTTCGCCACAACGTCCCGGACCAACAGATTCCACTTTCGTTTATCTAACCCCCACCAGTCTTCGATCCCCCCGGACGACTTCCTCCCCGCTCTTTTCGACCAGGTAGCGATCGAACGCAGCGCATCGTAGCCGTTGCGTACCAGAAACAGCATCTTCGCGTCGGGGAATACCGCCCTGACGAACGGCACACGGAAGATCATCTCCGGATACTTGTCCAGCACACGCCCGGATCCTGTGACCAATAGCGCATAGCTGTAGATCCGACGTATTGCGCGCGATGTGGCCTCGTCGGCCTGCGTAGAATCCAGCGTGTAACTGGCCTCACCGAGCTGGTAGCTGCCCATCACATCGTCTAACACACACGCCGAATGCCACATCGCCTTGGGTTCGTTGAGGAACAGCATGTCCCGGTGCATCCCCAGGACTTTGCCCAGGATCGTCGTCCCGCTGCGCCCCGTGCCCAAAACGAAGACCGGCGAAACAACCTTACGCGGCATCGGCAACCGCTTAATCAAGCCGTACTGTGCCATCAATAACGGGTTGAGCCAGCGCATCGAAGTCGTCAGCGGACGACCCTGTAGTAACAGGTGCGCCACCAGACGTGACGCCGCCTTGGTCGGCCGTGTCTTGATGTAGTCGGCATCGAGTTGCGCGATCATACCGCCCCCCCCGCCGCGCTCTGCGTCAGCCAGTCCGGGAGTTTGTCATACCCCGCAGCGCGGAGCTGCTTAGCCAGACGGTCGTTGTACGGCTCATAGAAACGACGCAGCTCTTCGAGTACGGCCGGGTCATCTCCCGCCTCAAATGCCCGGCCGTTGATCGCGTAATACACCCGCCGAACAGAGCGCTTAATCTTCGGGTGCGAACGCCAGAACCGTTCGCCCACATGGTTCATCGCCAATGCCAACCGCTGCACCCCGGCGAAACGGTAGTCCGTGCTCTTGTTCTCCCGCGTCAGAATAATCCGATCAGCCTCGCCGGGATCAACACCCGCAAATGTGAACACATTCCGAAGCACACCCCGCGGATCGCTGTGCAGGTCATCAGTGAACAAAACCTTCAGCCGATCACCAAACGTGTCGACCCACGGCCGTAAATAGTCGGCGTACTTCCCGCCTTCCAGCCCGAACCACGGGTTATTCTCCCGCTCACACAACGCGCCATCTTCCATGGCACCGCAGCGTTCGACATAATCCTTAAGCGTCAGGTCTGCCGGGAGTTCGAGCGTGCTCTTCTTGAAGTTGAAGAACGAGACCAGCCGACCCACCGGTTCACGGAAGATCAAGACGATCTTCACGTCCGCCCCCAGCGTCCTGGTAAGCCCATCGATCAACACCTGCGCGCCATAGAAGTACCCCGGTGTGGACTCGAACCTCAGGGGCTTATCTACGACCCGGGCGAACTGGGCGTGGTACGCCTCGATCGCCGGCATCGGCTCGCCGTAGCGCAGCGGCAGGAAGTGGCAGGTCTCCTTCACCGCCGACGCCCCGGCCTGCGGGTGCTGGCCGAGGTACGCATACAGCGAGGTGGTCCCGGCCTTGTTTACACCGGCGATAATCAGATTGGGTAGCGTCTTTTCGTTCATGAGCAGCACCGGCGGCGTAAAACCGCCAGCGGCGCGCCATCGTAGGCCCGCCCACCGATGCGCTCAAGGCCGATCCCCTATACTGTCCCGCCTTGAAGAACCCCAACAAGCAAAATATGAAGATCGCTTTGCTCGGCACACGGGGTATCCCCGCAAGCTACAGCGGGTTCGAGACCTGCGTCGAGCAACTCGGCCAACGCCTCGCCCAACGAGGTCACGACGTGACCGTCTACTGCCGGTCGCACCACATCGACCACCCCAGCGACACCTACATGGGCATGCGTCTGGTCAAACTCCCAACCATCCAAAACAAGTACCTGGACACGTTGTTCCACAGCTTCCTCTCCTCGCTGCACGCCCTTAAAGAGGGCTACCACGTCGGGCTCTACTTCATCGCAGGCAACAGCCCGGTGACATGGATACCTCGGCTGATCGGGACCCGGACCGCCCTGAATGTCGACGGGCTCGACTGGAAGCGCGACAAATGGAACAGCCTCGCCAAGCGGTATATCCAATTCGCCGAGTGGTTCGCGCAGTTTGGGCCGACCCTTTACCTGACCGACAGCCCGCTGGTGCAGGCCTACTACAAAGACAAGACCGGCAAGGCCCCGCCCTACATCGTCTACGGCTCGGACATCGACAAGCTCCCCCCGGGCGAGACGCTTAAACAGTTCGGGCTGGAACACCAAAAATACATCCTCTTTGTCGGGAGGCTCGTCCCGGAGAACAACGCCCACCACCTGGTTGAAGCGTTTACCAAAACCGACACCAGTATGAAGTGCGTCATCGTGGGGGACGCGCCTTACGCAGAGGAATATCAGCAGCAGCTACGCGACCTCGCCGGTGCAGATGAGCGGATCATCTTCACCGGGTACGTCTTCGGCGAAGGCTACAGCGAACTGGGCTCCAACGCCTACGCCTACGTCGCGACCACCGGCGTCGGTGGCACGCACCCGGCACTGATTGAGGCGATGGCCATGGGCAACTGCTGCATCGTCAACGACACCCCTGTCAACCTCCAGACCATCGACGCCAGCGGCTTGGGCTACGATGGGGCGGGCGGGGCCGAGGCACTTAAGGCGGTACTCGATCATGTTTTGAACCAGCCCCAGGAGGTCGAGGGCTACCGCACCCGCGCCGCCGAACACGCCGCCAAAGTCTACTCTTGGGAGCGTGTGACCGATCAATACGAGAAGATGTGTTATGAGTTAGCGGGCCGGCCTGTGCCCGATCGACTGTCGGCAGTCGAGTCCAAGGTCCACACGTCACCCGCCACCTAGTCCCGGAACCTAAGCAACATGTCCCTGCTGCTATCCGATCCCGTCGTATTGATCTCGCTGGTACTACTCGGCGTGATCGCGGGCATACTCGGGGGGATGCTGGGTGTCGGCGGCAGCGTCGTGATGATCCCCGGGCTGGCAATCCTGTTTTCCTTCGACCGCACACCCGAGCCGAACCAACACCTGTTCCAGGCGGCGGCGATGATCGTGAACGTCATCGTCTCCGTGCCCGCGACGCTGCGTCACCGCAAGGCCGACGCACTGGTCCCCGACGCGCTAATGTGGATGCTGCCCGCTTCGTTGGTGTGTGTCATAGCCGGGGTCTGGGTGAGTAACCTGCCTGTCTTCGAAGGTGCCGACGGCGGGAGATGGCTAGGTCGGCTGCTGGCGGTGTTCCTGGTCTATGTGATCGTGATGAACGTGCAGAAGCTGCGCGACAAAAACCCAGCGGAGAACATGGACGGCCGAAGGATCACACCGGCAACAGGGTCGGCCGTCGGTGCGGTAATGGGCTCGATCGCCGGTCTTCTGGGCGTCGGCGGCGGCGCGATCGCAGTCCCCTTGCAACAACTGCTTCTAAAGCTCCCCCTGCGAAACTGCATCGCCAACTCGTCCGCCATCATTTGCATCAGCGCAACCATCGGCGCGATTTACAAAAACGCCACACTCGCCCAGCACGCCAACGGGACCAGCCACATCGATTGGCGGATGAGTCTGGTGATCGCGGCGATGCTCGCGCCCACGGCCTGGGCCGGCGCACGCCTGGGGGCCTCGCTGACCCACAGCCTGCCGCTACGGCAGGTCAGGCTCGCGTTCATCGCCCTGATGGCTGTCGCCGCCTGGAAAATGGCCGCCCTGCCCTTCGACCCGTTTAGCGGGTAAATCCCTTAATAAACCAACTGTTACGGGCTATCACAGCATATACCCAATGACGGGGATGCACCGATGCACCTGCCCAGAACCGGGGCACGGGCTTTGCGTAGAAATACCCGTTGATGCAGGGTGTCGGTGTGACGCCCTGCTTAAATCAGGAGTGACCGACACATGACCCAATTCGTAAACAACACCAAGACCGCGATCCTGCTGGGCCTGATGTTCGGCCTGATCCTGTTGGCCGGCTACCTGTTCGGCGGCGCACAGGGCGTTGTCTTCGCCTTCGTGATCGGTGGGATAGGCAACGTGATCGCCTACTTCCACAGCGATAAAATCGCTATCGCAACAATGCGCGGCAAACAGGTCGATGGTAAGACCGCGCCCGATCTGATCGAGATGGTCGGCCGGCTGTCGCAAAACGCCGGGCTCCCAATGCCGCGCGTCTTCGTCTGCCCGCAGCAGGCACCCAACGCATTCGCCACCGGACGTAACCCAAAGCACGCCGCCGTGGCTGTGACACAGGGGGCGCTTTCGCTGTTGACCTACGACGAGCTTGAAGGCGTGATGGCCCATGAGTTGGCTCACGTCAAGAACCGTGACACCCTGACCTCCACGGTCGCCGCCACGATCGCCGGGGCGATCAGCGCGCTGGGCTGGGTGTTCATGTTCGGCGGACGTAGCCGGGACGTAAACCCGTTGCTGGCCCTGCTTTTCGTGGTCCTGGCACCGATCGCGGCGGGGATTATCCAGATGGCGATCAGCCGAAGCCGGGAATATGTGGCTGATGCCGACGGTGCCGCCATCGCGGGGACCCCCCACGGGCTGATCTCCGCATTACAGAAACTTGAAGCCACCGCTCGCCGTGTGCCGATGGATAATCAGATGCCCACGCAGAACCACATGTTCATCGTGCAACCTTTTGCCGGCGGACGCGCCCTGGCAGGCCTGTTCCGGACCCACCCCAGCACCGCCGACCGCGTCGCCAAGCTGCGTGAACTGGCCTGAGACACCCCCCCGGAGGCCCCGGGGATCACGGGCTAACCCAAGCAGGGGTTAGCCGACCAACCTGGATTCTTTCTCCCTCCGCCCCGTCGCCCTTCTGGGGCGGGGCTTTTTCAGATCAGCGGGAAAACCGCAAAGGCGCGAAGAAGATTAGCCGCGAATGAACGCCAATAAACGCGAATACGAACAGAGCAAAGATCCACGGATTAACAGGATGAACAGGATTAGAGGATGACCCGTCTTATCGTATTACGATCCTGCTCATCCTGTCTATCTGTAGATCGCCCAAGACCACCCCGGATGCCCCCGGATCACCCCCCGGATCGCCCCTCGGATCGCCCTGCTTGATTCGCGT
>JAJDCT010000168.1 GCA_029260695.1 Phycisphaeraceae bacterium | reverse complement strand
ACCGACCGCGACACATCTTTCCAGGGTCTACTCTCCGACGGAACGCCCATCTTCCTTAACCTGGATACCGTAACTCTCCCTGTCGATATCTTTTCTGCTTCTGCGACATTGACGGTCACCCTGATCCCCGAACCGGCCACCATGCTGATCTTCGGTGCGGCTGGTCTAGGTCTAATTCGGCGGGGGCCGACGGGCTGATGCGCGGTTTTTCGGGGGTGCTGGTTTTGGGTTGTATATAAGGGGCGTTAAACCGCAAGCATTGCTGCGCGACTCGGGTGTGATTCACAATCCCAGATCGTAAATCCCAAATCAAAAATCATAAATCCCCCTCACCCCGGCATCTGGTCGAGCATGCGCTGGATGTAGCGTAGGGCGTTGAGTTCGAGGCGGATGGCTTTGGCGGTGTCGGCGGGTAACCCGCCTTGGGTATCGGCGAACAGGTCGGCGATGGTTTTCAGGTGCGTCTCGCGCTGCTCGTGGGCCCAGGCGCGCAGCTTGTCGAGTGCAGTGAGGTTTTCCTGGGCGATGGCTTCTTCGAGCTGTTCTCGTGTCTCCATCATGTCCATCAGGAGGCTGGGTGGCAGCGACTTGTCCTGGTCCTTGGCGGGGCCACCTAAGAGAACGAGCAGGGCGTCGGCCCGGCGTTCGGGGTCGGACAGGACGGCGTAGGCGTGGTTGATTTCGGCGGAACGCTCGGCGGCCTGGGCCTGCTCGACCGGGTCGGTGTACCGGTCCGGGTGGGTGCTGGACGAAGCGAGGATAAACTTCGCGTGCAGGTCTGCCTCATTAAGGTTGTAGCGCGGGGGCTGGCTAAGGGTCTTAAAGGGGTCTGGCATGGCGGTGAGTGTGGTTGTTAGGGGGCCAAGTTGCAAGTCAGGTGGGATCAAAGGACACTGTCGGCCGCCGCGGGCGTGGCGAAATTGGCAGACGCGCCAGGTTTAGGTCCTGGTGGGGTAAAACCCGTGTAGGTTCGAGTCCTATCGCCCGCATTTCATATCGGTATCTCCGTAAAACGGAGCAATCTTTAGCCGCAAATGAACGCTAATAAACGCGAATTGGAAGAGGCTGATTCGCAGACGATCAGGCATAGTCAGGATTATTTAGATTAAATCGCGGGGCGCGATTCGTCTGATTCTATCCTGCTCATCCTGTCAATCTGTGGATATCCCCCGGCTCGGATTTGCGTTTATTAGCGTTCATTCGCGGCTGATCCTCTTCGTGCTTTTGGGGTTGCGCCAAGTTGGATTACGCAGGGCGTGAACCACGTTCAATAGAGTGATGCGGGTGGTGGTGGAAAACTTTGGAAAAGGTTAAAGCGTGGTCGTCATCTGGTCCGATAAGTTTTCCATACGGGGCATGTCCGACGCGGGTCACCACGGAGGGTGAGTGATTGTATTACTCATCTGTCTCGCGGACGGTTGCGACAATCTGACTGATCGGCTTCGAGGATGAATGGAGTCTTCGTATGAACGGCAAGGATGCTGGGCGGATGCGTGCGTTCATGGGTACGTTGGGCCGTACTGAGCGTTTGATCCTTTTGTTGTTCTACGCCGATCAGTTGAGTGAGACAGAGATCGGCCTCGTGCTGGACCTGCCCGAGAGCCGGGTGAACACGATGCTTGGGTCACTCAAGCGTCAGGCGACGGCGGCGATGAAGCACGAGCCCTCGTTCGCCAGCCAGCCCGGCGTCGGCGCGGCGATGAGTTGACCGCGGGTTATCACACCAAGGTCGGGTCCAAGAATATACGCCTAATTGTCTAGCCTCGCTCTATCTTGCGTGGCTAACCCACGGTCTAATCAGACCTAAAGTCCCATCCAATCATAAGCCGACATTGGTATCAGCCTGATTTTGTAACGTGATGATGCGTTGCTAAGTCATGGCTTTCTTTCTCGCTATGTGTCTGGCGAGATCTATACGAAAGGGCTTGGTATGGCATCGTTGCGAGAGAAGTTTGCCGACCGTGAGAACGAGTTGTGGAAGAAGCTCAGTGACGATCTGGGCGGGCAACTCACCGACGAGAAGGGCAAGCGGCACGACAAGGTCGTCGCCCAGGTCGGGTCTTGGGCGGTGACGCTGGACCAGCACAGCGAGGCCGGCTACCGCACCGAACATATCTACACCCGCCTGCGTGCGGCGTTTGTCAACCCCGATGGGCTGCGTTTCGCGGTCAGTCATCAGGGCGTGTTCACAAACATCGGCAAGCTCGTAGGGATGCAGGACATCCGGGTTGAGCACGAGCCGTTCGACAAGATGTTCCTCGTGCAGGGGAGCGATCCCGACAAGATCAAATCACTGTTCGACGACGACAAACTGCGCGAGCTGACCAAGCTCGAACCCAATATCCATCTGCAGGTCCGTGATGCGGGCTCGTGGTTCGAAGATTTTTTCCCTGACGACATCGACGAGCTGGTCCTGGAAGTAGAGGGCGAGGTCAAGGACCTTCAACGGCTTAAGCGGCTGTTCGACCTGTTCGCGCGGGCGCTTGACGGCATGTGCCGGCTGGGCTCGGCTTACGAGGCGTAGCGCCGGCGGCGAAACGTACAGGCGACTCATAAACACTACGACATCACCAATCGCACCGCGTGCGGAGGCCCACAAATGACCGATCAACCCACCCCAAGCTCGACCCACAAGCCGGGTCTCGCACTGGCCTTGCTTGGCCTGGTGCTGGCTTTCGCGATCATCTACCGGCTGACCCCGGTGGATGGCGGTGCTGCGCATGATGCCGGGCCGACGCATGTGCAGGTGGAGGGAAACGCCGCTAATACCGGTGGTGATCTGACGGCTGAGCATGTGCAGGCCGAAGCCGAACGCGTTGCCGAGCATCAGGAAGACAACGCCGCCGCGGTTGAAAAGCATTTGAAAGACGAGGCCGCCGCGGTAGATAAACATCTTGAAGTCACCGGGGCTGCGGTCGATGCGCACCTGGATGCGGCTGGCCAAGATGAGGCGGGAGCTCACGGCGAGGACGCGGGTCATGGTGAGGGTGAGTCGGCCGGGCACCACACCGTGCCGGATGTTCAGTGGTACTGGATGCTGCCGTTTGCGCTGCTGCTGGGCAGCATCGCGGTGATGCCGTTGATCAACATGCACTTCTGGGAGCACCATTACCCCAAGTTCGCGATTATCCTGGGCACGATCACCGCGGGGTATTACCTGTTCTTCTTTTCGGACCTCGCCGCCAGCCGAACCGCGTGGATGCACGAGATGCAGGAGTATGTCAGCTTCATCGCGCTGCTGGGTTCTTTGTATATCGTCAGCGGTGGTATCGTCATCAAGGTGTCGCGCAAGGCGACGGCGACGACGAACACGACGCTGCTGCTGGTCGGAGCGGTGCTTGCCAACGTGGTCGGGACGACCGGCGCGGCGATGCTGCTGATCCGCCCGTACATCCGCATCAAC
>JAJDCT010000167.1 GCA_029260695.1 Phycisphaeraceae bacterium | reverse complement strand
ACGCTTGGTTGCCAACTCCCCTGGGCTTATCGCAGGCTCCAACGTCTTTCATCGCCTCTTGACGCCAAGTCATCCGCCACACACTCTTAATAGCTTAATCACCCCGACCTGCGACCGACGTAAACGCCGGACCAAGCCGAGCCAATCCGCTGTGACGATTTCACAGCGACCCACCCACGATGACCATTAAAAGGAAGTCATCGTGGTGAGCAAGCACCTCATTTGCGCTAGAACTTTAACTCGGTATTACACTACTAAACAATTCGCGTGCAACACCAAGACCTTTTCACTTGTAAAAGAACACGGGGCCGGGCCGGCCTAAGCCTTTCCGATCCCCCCGCTTGCTGCGGGTGACGAGGCCCCATTCAGGGACGCCGTCACTGGCAGCGAGCGGAGTACTCTACCGACCCCGCCGTGCCTGTCAAGCCGGCCATTTTCTGGCCGGTTTTCAAGGTGGGGTGGACGGTCCGTGGCGTCAATTCAGGGCCCAATGGGCGGTTGCCTGGACTGAATCTGCCAAGGAGGAGAATTGTACCTATACCCCAGAGCCTGTCAAGCCGGGTAAACCCTGCCCCATCCCCAGCTTCGGGCAAGTAGCGTCCGTGGCCTGCGGAAATGACACCGCCGGCTTAAAACGGCGTGCTTTTTTACTCGCTGCGACCCGCCCCGTGGCCAAGAAGTGAAACCATGCCGATTCGTCGCCGTCTTTCATGGTGGAGGGCGTGATGTCTTCACCTTGGCTGATAGAATATCGGTGGTCCCATGTCAAAAACGACGATCGACGCAAGACAGGCGGTCGATGACCTGCTGGCCCTGGCGGTGAGCAGACGGGCGTCAGATGTCCATCTTGAGCCGACGCAAACGGGACACGAAGTCAGGTTCCGCATCGACGGGCTGCTCGAGATAGTCGCTGAACTGGACCTGGCTACCGGGCGCAGCTACGTCAACCGCCTGATGGTCGCCGCCCAGATGCTGACCTACCGCCAGGACATCCCCCAGGAGGGTCGGTTGACGGTCAGGCTGCCGGAGGCCGACACGCCTCTTGACCTGCGCCTTGCGGTCATGCCGACCACACACTCGCTGCGGGCGGTGGTGCGTCTGCCGGCGGAGTTGATTCAACCCAGATCGCTAAATCGTCTTGGTTTGCCGGCAAGAGCGATGCAGGGATTAGCCGATTTCGCGGCATCCGACAGCGGTATGCTCCTGCTTTGTGGCCCCGCGGGGTCAGGCAAAACAACAACAATTTATGCCCTGTTACAGCACATCGTGCAGACCTCGCCTGGGTTGAGTGTGATCGCGCTGGAGGACCCGGTTGAGCGTGACCTGCCGGGCGTGACGCAAATTGAAGTGTCGCCGTTCGGTGAATTGACCTACGACAAAGTGCTGCGCAGCATCCTACGCCAAGACCCGCAGGTGCTGGCGTTGGGCGAGATCCGTGACGCGCATACGGCATCCATCGCGGTGCAAGCCGCCCTGTCCGGGCACCGGCTGATCTCTACGCTGCATGCGTCATCCCCAGCCGGGGCGGTCGTGAGGTTGATCGAGATGGGGATCGAGCCCTACCAGGTCGCCAGCGCCCTGTTCGGCGTCGGCGCGATGCGGCTGGTGCGACGCCTGGCGGACGTTGACACGGCAACAGTCGGCGTGTCCCCCTACGCCGGACGCGCCCCGCTGTGTGAGTTTGCGTACATCGATACCTCGACACGCGACGCGATCAACCGGCGGGACGACAGCCAGGCGCTGTCTCAGGCGATCCACGGGCAGGCCGGATATCAGACACTCGCGGGGGTGGCCCGGGGCCTGATCGACGGGGGCGTGACGGACGAGGCCGAGGCCCGACGGGTGCTGGGCCCGGCGTTCGATAAGCCCGACCACGGGGCATGATGTGAAGCGCAGCCCGGTCGGCTACGTCCTGAATGACAGAAGGGCCATCGTGTCCGCGATCCGTAATGCCGCTCTTGAGGCCCGTAAGTGATGCTCAAGTCCGAAGCCGATCTCGACCTGCTGAAACGCTACGCCACCGCCGGCGACCCGGATGCCTTCGGAGAGATCGTCCGGCGATACACGGCCCTGGTGTACTACACCTGTCTGCGTGTGCTTCACAACAGAGCGCTTGCCGAGGACGCATCACAGGACACCTTCTACCGACTCATGAACTCCCCGGGCACCGTCAACCGGTCGGTCGGGGCGTGGCTGCACCGCACCGCCACGCGCCGTTCATTGGACGTGCTCCGCAGCGACACCGCCCGGATTAGACGTGAACGTGAGTACTCAAACCAGTACTACCACGGCAGGGCCAACCCCCCGGCCTGGAGCGTGCTGTCACCGAAAATCGACGAAGCCCTGGCCCAACTCAAAGAACCGACGCGGTCACTCCTGGTCGAACACTTCCTGGCGGGCAAGACCCAGCGACAGATCGCCCAGGAGACCAAGTGTTCGCCTGCGACCGTGTCCCGGAGGATCAAGCAAGGCCTCCACGAGCTGCGCCAACACATGGATAGCACAGGCCTGATCGTCGCAGTTGTGTCTCTGACAAGCATGCTTGAGTCACAGACCGCTTTGGCGGCACCGCCACAGATCAGTGCAGAATTGGGGAAGATGGCGATGGTCTGCGGTGATCCGTCGGCCCTGGGGATCGGCGGTGTCAGCAACGGCGGGCTGCTACTAAAAGCAGGCGCTACGACTATGGGTGCCGCCGTGATCGGTCTGGCAATCTTCGGCCTGGCGCATATTGGTAACGGCCCGGCGACCGTCCTCCCCCCCACCGGTCAGGAAGGCACCCGAGCCGCCGTCATTAACCAGACCACCGCACCCGAAGCTTTGACGCAGGCCGATCCTGCCGACGCGACGAATGTCTACGTCATCCCTCAGCCGGACTCCGATTTCGACAGCCAGCGGATCGTGAGTTTCCAAGCACCTACGGGAAACCCGGCGGGACTTATCAATCTCGGGTTCGCAGATGGGCATGTCGAACAATTACGAGTAAGCGAAGCGGACAAACGGATCATGACTCAGACCGGCCAAACGATGGGCGATCTGATGAAGACCCTCCCAATGGTGCAGCCTGATAACTGACGGGGAACACAATGCAAGACAACGAACAGAACCTCAACCGGTTCGCCTACCAGGCCCAGACCACTCAGGGCCAGACGCTCTCGGGCGTTATCGAAGCGGCAACCGCCGACGAGGCCCGCGAATCCCTGCAGGATATGAACCTGCGTGTGATCGAAGTCGAGCAGACGCAGGACGCTCACAGCGCGGCACCGCTGAGAGGTGGCGAATTCATGGCGTTCAACCAGCAGTTGGCGCAGCTCACGTCGGCGGGCCTGCCGGTGGAGGTGGGTTTGCGGCTGATCGCCCGCGACATGCGCAGCGGTCGGCTGTCAGAATCGGTCAGACGGGTCGCTGCGGAATTGGAATCCGGCTTGAGTCTGCCCGACGCGTTCGAGAAGCACCGCGCTCTGTTCCCGCCGCTGTACGGGCGTCTGATCGATGCCGGGGTCCGGTCAAACCAACTCCCGGCCGTGCTCTTCAATCTCGGCCAACATATGGAAATCATGCAGCGGCTGCGGGGCACACTCTGGCGTGCAGCCAGCTACCCCATCATCATCCTTGTGGGCGTGGCGCTGGTGCTGGGGTTCATCGGCCAGTTTATCGTGCCTCAGTTCGAGGAAATCTTCCGGGACTTCGATGCCGAGCTGCCCGTCATGACGCTGATCGTAATGAGTCTGGCGAAGTGGATGATGCCGATCGCGATCGGAGTCACCTCGGCTATTGTGCTTGGGATGATGTCGTGGTCTGCGTTGAGCGCGGCGGGCAAGAGCCAGTCCATCCTGGATTACGCGGTCATGCCGATCCCGTTGATCGGGGCTGTGCTGCGGCGGAACCTGGTGGCGCGTTGGTGCGATGCGCTGAAGCTGGGCGTGCAGTCGGGTCTGGACCTCCCGGCATCGCTGGAACTGGCCGGGGACGCCGTCGCTTCGCCGCTGTTGAGACTGGATGGGCAGGCGTTGATCCAGACACTTCAAGCCGGCCGACCGTTGAATGAACACCCGCGCCTGATGGTCGCCCCAGAGGCGGTCCCGGCGGCGATCCACCTGGCGTCGCATCAGCACGACCTGCCCTCGCTTCTAGCCAACCTCTCACAGATGTACCAGCAGCAGGCGGAACTGCGGCTGGCGACGCTGCAATCAACGCTCGCCCCGATCCTGTTGATCGTCTTGGCGGCCTTGATCGGCAGTGTGATCTCAGCACTGTTCCTACCACTGGTAAGCCTGATGCAGTCAGTCATGTAGACACTGGAGATCTGGTCATGCTTGCTCGGACCTTGATGATCGCGGCTTCGGGGGTGTTCTGGCTGGTGGCCGGGGCGCTGGCCCTGTTTTTTGTGACCGTGATCCTGGGCCTCCTGCCCCCGGCCGGCCCACTGATCGGTCCGTTCGGGGGGCTGCTGCTGCTGTTGATCATTGCCCGGTCAGCGAGGCGTTTCCGCCGACACCGTGGCGCGATGGTGCTCTTTTATCTCAAACAAGCGGTGAGCCTGAACCTGCCGATCCCTGTGATGCTGGCCGCCGCCCAGGACAGCGAGACCGGCACCCTGAATCAGAGGCTGCACGACGTCCGTCTGGCTTTGGAAGAAGGTCAACCCGTCGGTGAGGCGCTGCAAGCACACGTCCCGGAGCTCCCCGCCCGGACCGTGGACCTTGTCTCGGCCGGGGAGCGTATCGGCCGGCTGACATCCGTCCTTGAAAGCGTAACCAATGAAGAGCGAACCATCGCCCGCAGCCACACCTACGGCCCGATGCTCGGGTGGAACTACGGGATCGTGCTGGTGCTGTTCTTGGCCCTGATGCTGGCGGGTATCGCGACGTTCATCATGCCCAAATTCGAGTCGATCTTCGACGATTTCGATGTCGCGATGCCCTGGCAGACGGTGGTGACTTTCGAGATAGTCCAGAGCCTTGGCATGTTTATGTTGCCCCTGTCCGTACTGGCAATCCTATCGGTTGCGGGGTGGTCGCTGTACCAGTCGCTGCACGGGATCGAGGGTAAACGGCGTCCCTTCGCGTCCCTGACAGACCGCGTGGTGTGGATGACCCCGGTAGCCGGAGTAGCGGCACGAGACCGGGGGCTCGCGGATGCATGCCGGATCATCGCCGAGGCTCTGAAGGCCGGTGACACCCTCGAGTCGGCCGCCTACGAGGCCGGGGAGTTGAGGACCAACCTCGTGTTGAAACGCCGGCTCCAACGGTTCGCCGATGCGCTTTCCATGGGCCGACCGATGCGCGACGCCGCGGAAGATGCGCACCTGCCCAGACTCATGGCCGGGATGCTCGCCACCGGGCAGGCGGTTTCCAATCCCGTGCATGTGTTTGACTTCCTGGCCAGGTACTACGCGACCCGATTCAGCCGGACCGCCACACTGGCGCAGGCATCGGTCATGCCCGGTGTCGTGCTCTTTATCTCGGTGATCGTAGGCTGGATCGTCGTCAGCATGATGTTGCCACTGGTCGTACTGATCGAAGACGCAATCGTTCAAGTGGGGGCTTTCTGATGAGACGAAACGACCGGGGCCTCATACTGTTGGACGCGCTGGTGGGGATGCTCATCGTGGGGCTTTTGCTTGGGGTGTTGGCCGTCTCGCTCTCACATCAACGAAACGCGGCCACGCTTATGGAAACACAACGCCGGCTGGACCGACTCGCCGAGGACGTGTTGACCGACCTCCAGGCAGGCAGGCGGCCGGCCGCGCCGACATGGGACACCGAGGTAGATCCGACGTTCTCTATCGTCGCCCTGCCCGACGCCGCGCCTGGGGATGGCTGGCAATGGGCCGAAGTCACCGCACGGCACGAGCGACGTAAAGCATCCGTGGTCGGCGCCGTACCCGTAAGCTCTTTGACACCATTCGGGGGCACACCATGACTAGCAGCACCACTAAACCACGCACGGCCGGCTACTCGCTGATCGAGATTGTTTTTGTATTAACCCTGCTTGCGATCTTTGCGGCGATCGCGAACAAGCTGTTTGTCCTCAGCTTCTTTGTCAAGAATGATGCGCTGTATGCGGGCCAGAGCATTGCCCAGAACGATGCCGTGATCCGCCTGCTGCGGACCGACGTGTGGAGCGCTTCGGCCATCGGCAGTGATTCCCCGGACCAGGCCAAGATTCAGATGTCCGACGGCTCAGTTATCCGCTGGAAATTACACGTCACGACCATCGACGACGAGACCGAGAGCCACCTCATGCGGACCGAGATACGAGATGGCGTGGAGATTCCGGGCGACCCACTGTGGGCCCCACCCGGCATCGGTTTCGAAGCCGACGGGATCGGCCTGCGCCTCACCACGGAGACGGACACGATCCGCCTGACCCCCATTAAGTACCTGCTCGGGGAGCCCGGACCATGAAAGTATCCCAAAAAACGTCCTGTCGACGGCGCGGCTTCGCCACGTTTACCGCGGTCGTGTTGATCTCGATCGTCGCCATGGCACTGCTTGCGCTGACGCTTCTCTTCCAGGCCGACAGCCGACGGACCCGGCATCACTGGGCCGAGACCCAACTCCGTCAGCTTCTAATCGCAGGGGCTGCCGCCGCGGTGCACACTGCGTCGGCCGACCCGGAGGTCACGAATCCACAGATTATCCAAACCCCGGCAGCAATCGAAGACTCCGGCCTGATGGTTTCATACGAACGGGACGGCGGAAGCATCCTGCGGGCGACGGTGACAGCCCGGATCGAAATGCATGACGCACGCCAGACGCTGACATTTGAGAAGACGGGTTCCGGCTGGAATCTACAGGGCACAGAGCTGGATCGACACCGTTAGCCACCCCCCCTGCCCTACCGCTGACGGCCGTCATGCGGATAACCCGTGATCTACAGCAGCCAAGAAGCCTTACCCAGCAGCTGTTCTCCGCCCCGCTTGGCAGATTCAGTAGATTTTGTTTATGATTTTAGGAGTTCAGATGGCTTGTACTGTGGGTGGAGCGGCCTTGGGGGCTGTGGGTCAAGTCCCGTGGTTTCTGTTCACGACACGGCTAAAACATTTCGTTAAATTTCAAGCCGGCATGTATACACCGGCGGCAACGGGTGGGCGGCCAGCAGGGGGTGTTTTCGATGGCAATCGTCTTTTCTTGTCAGTGTGGGAAGCAGATAAAGGTTGCGGATAAGTTCGCGGGACGCAGCGGCAAATGCCCGGCGTGCGGCGGCGCGATAACCATCCCGCATCCCGAGCCTGTAGATGCAGACCCGGACCTCATCTATGCGGCGCTGGGCGCGAATACGCAATCAGACCCGGAGCCCGCCGCCTCAAGCGAGTGCAACGCTTGTGGCAAGACGATGCCCAACGGCTCGGTGCTATGCCTGCACTGCGGGTTCCACAGCGTTTCGCATACCTACCTAAAAGTCGCCAATGCTGCCGACGCCAAAGAGGAAGTGTCCAAGGCCCCGCTGCTGAGCCTTGGGGGCATCGACTTGAACTGGTGGAAGATCGCGCTGGTCGTGATCCCTCTCGCCTCCATCTCATACTGGTATTTCACCGGGCCGGCGCGCGACGTGCTGGTACTCAGCGTCCAGCCGGTCGATGTGGTCGAGTCGATCCACAACGGCAAAACACGCGAGCCGTTCAGCCTGTTCACCCAGGAGGGCGACCTATCGCTTGGCATCAAAGCCCCTAAATCCAAGTCCAACCCCAACCCGATGATCGGCGGGACCGATGAGGTTTATTCGCTGGGGTCAGACGACAAGCTGATCGTCGTCGGGCCGGGCGACTCGGGTAATCACATCGCGATCGAGGTTGCGCTAAAGCAGGGCACGATCCGCGACATGGATCGCATCAGCCGATACGACAGCCTCATCAAAGAAGGCGATTTCAAGCTCGTGCCGCTTGACGGAGGCGCCCCGATCGACGCCCGATTGCTTTACAAGCAATTCGAAAGCTCGGCGGAGATAGACATCGGCGGCGCGGATACGAGCAACTACGAGGCGTTGTTTCCCACCCAACCAACCCAAATCGATGTGGAAAGGGAGTTTGGCTCCATCAACGGCACGGCCTCCTGGCGGCAGCCCAACGCCAAGGGCGAGGTCACTTTCTCTGCCTCATACCCCTACGGCGATTACCCCGCGCCCAAAGGCATCAACGCCAACGGCAAGATCAAACTCACGACCGACACCGGCACGACCGTCAATATGAACTACAACAGCGGCACCCTCAACGTCGACTGGAGCCCTGACGCCTCCGGCTGGTGGGCCAAAGATGTGTACCGGCACATGTCCCAGCCCTCTCCGTGGTACCGCTACCACTTCGGCCTGCTATTCAAGCGGCCACAGGTCGGCGGGGACTACCAACTCACCTACTGTGGCAAACACGTCGCGACGGTTTCGATCGATCCCGCGCCCCCGCCGAAGACGCCGGCCGTCTCCCCTATCAAACGCGCCAACTCAAACAGCAAGCCCGCCAGTAGTAGTTCCAACAACCCCATGGCTTATTTCAAAGTCCTCGCCGACGCCCGCCAGCAGGCACGCGGCATCGTCTCGGCCAGCAACATGCGCCAACTCGGGCTGGGCCTGCAGGTCTACCTCGACCAGAATGGCCAAGTCTGGCCCGACAGCCTGGAACAACTGGAAAGCGTCATGAGCGGGTACGAGCAGGTCATGGTCAATCCCCGCACCGGCGAAGACCCGGGCTTCATTTATGTCCGCCCCGAATCAGGTGCCGACCCGACCACCACCGCCGTGCTCTACGAATCCTTCCAGGGCAAACCCGACCCCAACGGCGCCATCCTCTACGCCAACGGCCAGATCGAATAAGCCCGCACCGCATCTTTTCCAATCGGAACTCCGCCGCAATGCCCCCGGTGCTCCGGTAGAAACCCGCAAGCCAAAGAAAAACCCGCCCAATCACTTCTTGAAAGTGATCGCGCGGGACTGACCCCCTCCGAGAAACCTGATCCAGGGAATATGAGAGAATCCACCCGGCCGTAGGCCGGAAAGGATTCCTTGTGAAGAAGCGACATAGTGCAGAGCAGATCGTGGCCAAGCTGCGTCAGGCGGACGTCGAGTTGGGTAA
>JAJDCT010000166.1 GCA_029260695.1 Phycisphaeraceae bacterium | reverse complement strand
CGGACTTCCATGGAGCGGTCTTCGCCGTCGGGCGCTGCCGAGCCTATCTCAATCTTGATGCGTTCGGCGGTCTGCTCGCCGATCATCAGGTTGTAGGCCTTCTTCATGTGGTTGATGATGGATTCGTCCATGTCGTCGCCGGCAACCCGGACGGATTCGCACTGGGCGATGTCGGCCAGTGACATGATGGCGACCTCTGTGGTGCCGCCGCCGATGTCGACGATCATGCTGGCGGTGGCTTCGACGATGGGGAGGTTGGCGCCGATGCCCGCGGCCATGGGCTCTTCAACGAGGAAGACGCGGCGGGCGCCTGCGCGTTCGGCGGAGTCGAGGACGGCCCGCTTCTCAACGGCGGTGATGCCGGAGGGGACGGCGATGACGACGCGGGGCTTGACGAAGGGGCGTTTGCCGTTGACCTTGCGGATGAAGTAGCCGAGCATGGCTTCGGTGATCTGGAAGTCGCTGATGACGCCGTCTTTGAGCGGGCGGATAGCTGTGATGGAGCCGGGGGTCTTGCCGAGCATCTCCTTGGCGACCCAGCCGACGGCGTTGCCGTTCTGGAGTACCTGGTTGGTGCCCTTCTTGACGGCGACGACGCTGGGTTCGTTCAGAACGATACCCTCACCACGGACACACACGAGTGTGTTGCATGTGCCCAGGTCGATCCCCATGTCGACGGAAAACCAGCTTAGTAGGCTGTCAAGATTCAAGCGCCTGAGCCCCTGTTGCCCGGTGTAATCGGATTGCTGTCCGGGCCGAGCACGATTGTATCCAATCGCCGTAATGGTGCGCGGCGGATCGCGCAACGGGGTAACGGTGCCCCGTTATATAGGCTGTTCATCGGTAATTACGGGTTGTGGTAATGAGTTTTATCGGAATCCGGCGGGGCCTGTTGACCGGGTGTCGATCCGAAGTATCTGGCGGCGGGAGCCTTGCCCAAGCTCAAGGTCAGGACGGGAGGAACCATGTAAAGCCGCCGGGAAAGATCTGGCTGCCGCGATACAGGACGTAGCCCACGCCGGCGAGCAGGGTCAGCAAGGAAACGAACACCAAGACGGTGTAGATGCTCTCACCGGGGCCTGAACTGGTATCTGCCATAACTGAAAACTCCGGGGCGTGAGCGTGTGAATGCGGTTTGAGGTTTTGATTCGCTTAGGTGCTATGGTCTGCGGCGGTAGCGGGATCAATAGGGGCCGGTGTAGATCTGATCGCCGGAGCGGACTTCGCCACGGATGAGGATCATACGTCCGGCGGCAATGGCGGATTCAACGCGATCGACGACGAAGGTGCCGACGTATTGCTCGTTGCGGTGGACGAGGAACTTCATGTTCTCTTCCACGCCGTCCTTTGAGCCGACATCGACCTGAACGAGTTGGGAACCCGCGGCAAGCTGCACGTCGGTGATGGTCCCGGCGATGGGGTTGGTGGGCTCGAAGGCTGTGGCATCGCCCTGGCCGGTGCTGACTTCCTGACGGTACTGGTCGGGGACACGGGCGAGGAGGCCGCGGAGCGAGACGTTGTCCTGCTCCAGGCTGACCATCTGCTCACCGATGCGGTTGACCTGGCGGTTGAGGCTGTCACGCTGGCTTTCCAGCTCGTTGTTGCGGTCGCCGAGCTGTACGAGCTTGGTCTGTGAGTCGACCAGGAACTGGCGTGTTTCCTTGAGGTCGGTGGTTGTGATCGTCAAGAGGTTGGCGTCCTGAACGGCGGCGGCGGAGAGGCGCGACAACTCGGCTTCGAGTTGCGAGAGTTTGCGCTCGCCCAGCAGCACGTTCTTGCTTGCTTCGGCGGCCTGCTCTCGCAGCTGGTTCATCTCCTTGGTCAGGGCGGTCACGCGCTGGTTCAGCAGAGCGGACTCTTTGGAGACGCCCTCCTGGATGGCGGACTTCTCCTGCTGAGCGACTTTGGCGCTGAGCTCGGCGGCGTCGGCTTTCGCCTCAAGGTCACTGATCTGGCTGGCGTAGTCTTCGGTTTGTGCGACGTAAGGCACAACCAGAGCGACCAGCAGGACGGAAAGTACGGTTACCAACACTACGAAGGCTTTGGTCAGCGGACTCAATGGAACATCCTCTCAAAGCGAGATTAAGGAACAACTCGATTACCACGGGTGGTGAGGCGGCGAGGCACCCCACACGGATGGCCATTATCTACTTGTAGACCAGGGCTTGTCAACCGCCGCGCCACGCCGGATGGGCTGTGGGCTTTGGAGGCTTCATTTACCCTGCCAGTGCCCGGAGTACCGCTGCGGCGGCCGACAATCTGACCTGCGGATGAGGGTCCTGCATGAGCTTGCCCATATCGGCGGTGAGGCTTGTATCTTCAAACAGACGCCAGATATACGGCGGGTCTGAGGGCAGCAGTTCCCGGTAGACACGCGCACGGGCGGATTCCAAGGCACCGGCGGTGATGACGGCCTGGGCACGTAAGACAGGGTTATCGGAACTACAGGATTGCCTGACCATGCTCGATTGCTGCAGAAGCTCCTTGATCGCGGCGCGCCCGCCGATGTGTGAGACGGCTTCGGCGGCGGCCAGCTTCAACTCGATCGGCTGGTCCTTGCGTTCGACGATCGCCATCAACGCGGTTTCGGCCGAGGCGTCGCGCAGCCGCCCTAGCATGGTGACCGCCAGGACACGGACTTCATCGAACTCCGAAAACGCGGCGGCACGCAGCGGGCTTATGGCGTCGGCGTCACCGAGAAGGACCTGCGCCTCGGCGACCTGGACACGGACGATCGCCCGGCGGAGTTTGTTGACGCGCTGGTTGGGCATGGGGACTTTGGCCTGAGCGTCGATCATGGGCAGGGCGCTTGATTCGCCCATCAGCCCCAGGAGCATGACGACGTTGCTGCGGACCGAGGGGTTGGGCCCGGCGAGCATCTGAGCCAGCTCGCTGATGTCGACTTCCTGGCCACAACGACGGGCGGCGTACATCGCGGCGGCGCGGACCGAGGGGTCCGGGTCGTGGGTCGCGCGGACGGCGGCGGTGCCCAACTCTCGCAGGCGCATTTTCCCAATGGTCACCAGCGAGGTGAATCGCACGACGGGGTGTTCATCGTCCAGGCCGATCTGCGCCAGCGGCAGGGCACGGCCGGGGACGCTCTGCATGGCCTCGATCGCGTTGGCACGCAGGAACGGGTCGGCGTCACGGGCGGAGACCTGTAGCAGCCGGATGGCGTCTTCACGCAGTTCCAAGAGAGTCGGTGTGCCGTCCCCGTTCGGTGTTGTACCGGCGACACTCACGGATACGGCGCAGGCCAGCAAGCATGTCGCTATCGCCATGAGGCCAGGAAGCGTGCTGGGGTTTAGTGATCGGTGGGTCCGTCGGTTCACGTCGTCGCTCCTTGGTTCGGTCCGTTGGTACGGTTGTTGGCTCGGTTTGTTGATACGGTGTTGGGTCGGTGCTGGGTCGGTGCTGGGTCGGTCTTGGGTCGGTGCTGGGTCGGTCTGAAGCTAAAGCAGGTTTTGGGGGTCGGAGACGGCTGCTGAAGCAGCCTCCGCCTCGGGCGAGGTTAATCCTTGTTCTTTCGGGGCACTATCTTACCCCAGACAAGCAGGAATGCGGTGACGCCCGCCAGGCAACCGATCGGGGTATCGCCGAGGTAGCCGTAGAGGGTTAATCGGGTATCCATGCGGGGTTCTGAGATCACGAAACCGTCGACCCACTGGGTGCGCCCCCCCACTTCTACGACGGGCCCGATCCGGCCGACGGAATCGACGAACCCGCTGATCCCGCCGTTGACGCTGCGTGCCATGGGGACACGGTTCTCGATGCAGCGGATGGTCGCGATCTGGAGTTGTTGGGTCTGCTG
>JAJDCT010000165.1 GCA_029260695.1 Phycisphaeraceae bacterium | reverse complement strand
CGAATATCTGCCCGGTCTCAAAACCAAAGCTCAGGTCACTGACCGCCACGGTTTTGCCGAACGATTTGCAGAGGTTGTCGACATGGATGTGCATTACCCGCCCTCCCCGAAGTAGCCCAGAACGATGCAGTTGGTGCGGTGTTCCTTCAGGCCTTCCAGGCCGGGGTCGAGGAACGGTGACTCCGAGACCTGGGCGTAGTATGAACCGCGATTGAGAAAATCACTGGGGTTGCGGCTGATCACGTTAGTGGCCGACCAATCATCACGTCGGATCAACTCGGCGACCGAAGTCAGGGAGCCATGGTCAGGGTCCGAGTTATCGCGCGTCAGTGAAACGCTCTGCCCGGCTGGGATATCCAGCGCGGTCCATTGGATGCCGTCGGAGTCGACCAGGATCAGCCGGGTAATGTCACTGCCCAGGCCGTTGACGACACTGATGGTCCCGTCATCTTCGGTAGCGATTTCCAGGCGCTCCCGACGGCGTTCGCTCTTACGCAAGACGAAGTGGGCGGGGATACGCGCGGCGACCCAGCCGCTGACCAGGCGCTGGCCGTGGGTCGTGTCCATGGCCCGGGACCGCCCGCCGCTGCTGCCGTAGTACCCGTAGCCGTAGCGATCGACCTGCGGTGTGATGGATGTGTTTTCATCGAACCAAAGCCCGTTGGCGGGAGTAAGCGGCGCGTAGTAGCCGCTGACCCCGACGGTCACGGCCTGGTGCGAACGCTGATCCAGAAGCGTCACGGACCGGGTCCGGGCCTGGGGGGTGATCCCCTCGCTGATGAGGGCATAGACCATGACCGCCGCGGAAAAGATCAATGCGATCACCGGCACGGTCAAGAGCAGCAACATCCGCCGCTTGAGAAGCCACAACACCACGACGTTAACAGGGCCGATCACGACAGCGAACAGGAACATGACCAGCAGCAGGCCGCGTGCGGGAGTCACTTGGCCTTCGACCACGGGGAAATCGCGGTTGGCGTTTTCAGTGTCGCGTACGTTGGTCCGCGATTGAGCGGCATCCTTCCACTGATCCAGCTTCGTGATCCAACGTTCGGGCTCCCAGTCATTGACGGTGTCGGCCCGGTTCATCCAGATCCTACCCAGGCCGTAGTTGGTCGACCACTGCTGGATTGCACGATCCGGCGGCATGGGGCGAGATGACAACAAGTCTTGCGACCATTGGGCCAGCTTCGGCGGCTCACCCGACGAATAAACTATCGCCAGCGCCCCCCCGGTCAGGACGTATGACCGCAGTGCGTCGGACAGCTCCGGAGACATCGATGCGAGGTCACGGTCGGTCAACATCACGGCCATATAGCGCGTATATCCAAGCCAGTGAGTCCCCCACTCCACGACCGGGCGCGGCTCACGGGCAAGCGTGTATGCTCCGTTCCCGCCATACCCACCTCTCCCCCCGTACCGACTATAGCCGCCCGACGCCTTAGTGGTACCCGATGCGGCGTCCTCTTCGATCGCGGTCTCGATTTTGTCTATCAGCACTGCCCCGACATCACGGCTAACCAGGACCAGCGGCAGGGAGTTGTAACCCATGTGCGAACCCACATTGAGATGGATGTCACGCCTCTGGCGCGCACCATCTATGTAGATAGCGGCGCCATTGCCTTGGATCGGCAGTGGCGGCTGGAGCATCTCAAAGGCGCTAACCGCACCGGGCTCGATATCGACGGTGTGCGTCATGCGGTCAATGGTGTTGTTTGACCCGTAGCCGTAACTGTCGGCTGGGATCTGTATCCGCACACGGCGCGCTACCTTCGAGCGGTTCGAGACCGTGACACGGAAGGCGGAGTAACCGTAGCCACTGTCACCCGCCAACGGCTCGTCGATGGAGACGGTCAGGTTGCCATACGTCCCCGTGTCTGCGAGACAGACAGCGTTGGGTAGCGCCAGGAACACGGCGAAGGCGGCGATGATCGCAAAAATAAGACCCCGGTTACGGTTCATCACGGCGCGGCCTCCACTTCGATCCCGCGTGGCAGCTCCAAGCCGGTCTCGTCGATATCGCTGAGCATCTGATCGACCACGGTTAGTGACGTCACCTTATCGAACCGTGCCTGGTAATTCAGGATCAACCGGTGGTTCAAGACGTGTGGCGCGACGGCTTTGACATCCTCGAACCCGGCGGTCGGCCGACCCGCCAATAGGGCGACAGCCCGGGCCGACTCCGCCATCGCGATGGCGGCGCGGGGTGATGCGCCGTAGGTGACGTAATCCCTGACAACCTGCGGCGCGTTGGGTTCTTCCGGATGGGTCGACGCCACGAGGTTGGCGATGTAACGATTCACCGGGGTGGGCATCACCACGCGTTCCATAGCTTCAAACAACGAATCCAACATGGCGGCATCCACGACCGCGGTCGGCGTGGGCAGTTCGCCCCGCCTGCGGGTGTCGATGATCTGTTCGAGTGTTTCGGCGCTGGGTCGCCCGACGTGGAGCTTTAAGAGGAACCGGTCGACCTGCGCCTCGGGTAGCGGGTACGTCCCTTCAAGCTCGATAGGGTTCTGCGATGCCAAAACAAAGAACGGCGAAGGCAACGGCCGGGTCTCGCCCATCACCGTGACCCGGCGCTCCTGCATCGCTTCGAGCATCGCCGACTGCGTCTTGGGCGATGCGCGGTTAATCTCGTCGGCTAAAAGGATGTTGGTGAAGACAGGCCCGGGCTCGAAGACCATCTGCCGGTGGCCGTTAGAATCTTCCTGAAGGATCGGGCTGCCGACGATATCGCTTGGCATCAGGTCGGGGGTGAACTGGACACGGTTAAACGAGAGCGTCAGCAATTGCCCCAGGACCTGGATCAGCGCGGTCTTGCCAACCCCGGGCATCCCCTCCAAGAGGATATGGCCCCTACTAAGAATCCCGACCAGAACCATGCGGTGCAATTCGTGCTGACCCAGCAGTGTGGCGTCAAGCTGTGCAAGCGCACTATTAAGCAACTCCACGACCGGCGTCAGTTCTTCGGGGCTCATCAGCCGGGGTCGGGTATCGGTATCAGACATGCAAACTCCAAAAAGACGGTGCGGCGATCGGGCGCGAATCGAATCCGGGCGTCATCTCAAGCAAACGGCGGGCAGCTAAGGGCTCGTGGCGTCCTGGGAGGCATCCTGAACGTCCGGGGAGGCAGTGGAATCCGGGTCGGCTTGCGTACCCTCTATATCACTGACGGAGCGCTGGAAGTAACGTTGCACCGCGCCGCGGTGACGGGGGAGAATCGCCACCGCATCTGCGCTGCCTCCGGCCGAGGTGACGCCTGTTAAGGCCCCGCCCGTCGAGTCCCCCGCCGCGGGCTCCGTGTCGGGCGCGGCACGGGTGACACCCATGAGCCGGGCATCTTTCATGTCCCGCAGACGTGACGGCGGCAGGACCTGTGGGTCGAACGATGCCCCCTCCTTGCTCGACGGGTCTTTCCAGATCATCTCGGTGTGCCCAGGCCCACGGGAGATCCCACCCCGTCCTGCCTTGGAGGCTTTACAGATCCCCGCCGCGTCGCACTCGCCCTCACCATTACAGGCGAGCCATTCAAGAAGCTCCGTGGGGTCTAAGTCGTACTGAATATCCGCCAATTTGCCTTCGATAAGACCCGCCGCCTCAAGGGCCTCCAACATGGCCTGTAGATCGCCCAGTTGACCACCCATCATCTCCGCAAGCTGGTTCAGTGTTTCGGCGTCCAGCCCCGCTGCCGCGGCCTGACTCAACGCCGCCGCCATCTCCGGTGACAGACCCGCCGATAGATCGTTTCCGATCGCCTGCTCGGTCAGCTGCGCAAGCGCCTGCATCGCCTGTGACATCTGTTGTTCGGTTAGTAGACCCGCGCCTTCCTGCAAAGCCTTTGCCAGCGTCTCGGCGGCGGCGGAATCATTCATCCGGCGCAGCGCGTCGTCGGCCGCCTCGGCCGCAGATTGGTCGAGCTGATCCGCCAAATGGTCCAACGCCTCCCAGGTGCGCGACGGGTCGGCCCCCTTGGCGTCCTCCGCTACTTTGGCCATATCGTCACGGATCGCCTCGGCTTGGGGTTCATCCAGGATGCGCTCTTCTTCGAGAACCTGGACCTGGTCCTCCAATGAATCGATCGTGCGTTGCAGGTTCATCCCGGCCGACACGCCTTCCCACCGAGGCATCGG